>NZ_JADOVE010000019.1:0-106473 GCF_015752225.1 Polaromonas sp. CG_9.11 | reverse complement strand
ACCCAGAAACCCCACAAATCAAGGAGCTTCGAAACACGCAAAAAGTAGCCTGACTCACTTCACTTCAGGCGACAACTTCCTTGACAGCCACCGGTGATGTGGGCCGGTTCCATGTTGTGCAACTGGCCAAGCGGTTGTGGTTCCGTAATCCTTACTTTATAGTAAGGCACTAAAGGAGCCCATCAATGACAAGCGCAACCGTGACAAGCAAAGGACAAATCACCATTCCGGCCCGCATCCGGGAAGCCTTGAAGGTCAGCGCAGGTGATCGCATCGAGTTCGTACAAGTGCAAGAGGGCCGCTATGAATTTATCGCCGCGACGCGTTCTGTGACCGATCTCAAGGGAATGTTTGGCAAGCCCGTTAAAAGTGTCTCCATTGAGGAGATGAACGCGGTGATTGCCGCACGCGGGGCCGCTGCGCGATGATCGGGCTCGACACCAATGTGCTGGTGCGCTACATCATGCAGGACGATGCCCCACAGGCCGAACTTGCCACAGCGCTGATAGAGTCCTTGACGGTTGATGAGCCTGGATTTGTGCCGCTGGTCGCATTGATTGAACTGGTGTGGGTACTGTCTTCGGCCTTTGATCTGGTGCGCAGCCAAGTCGTGCAGGCACTGGAGACGCTGCTGCTGACCAAAGAAATTCAAGTGGAAAACGCGGAGGTGGTGTGGCGCGCACTTCGCCTGTACCGCGCCAGTGCAGCGGACTTTGCTGACTGTTTGATTGAGCGATCCGCCGCAGCTTCTGGTTGCTCGCGAACGATGACGTTTGACCGGGGTGCCGTCAAGCATTGTGCGATGACCTTGGTGCAGTGAGGCTTGGCCGGTCAATGACGGTTTTTGAATAGCGCAAGTTGCTCATGATTTCATAGCTGCTTGCGCCCGGATGGCAAAGGCTACGGACTGATTCACCTTCAGATGCCCAGCATCCTTCTGGAGCCGTGATGCAAAATCAATTTTTCGCAAATCAGATATGGAGTTTGATATGAACAGAATCACGCTGGAACCGGGCAAACGCGGTGGCAGGCCCTGTATTCGCGGCTTGCGCATCACTGTTTATGACGTTCTGTCGATGTTGTCGAGCGGCATGACCCAGCAGGAAATACAGGACGATTTTCCGGAACTGGCCGCTGAAGACATTCTTGCCGTACTGGCGTATGCGGCCGAGAGGGAGCATCAGGTGGTTTCCCTGAGGGCGCAATGAAGTTGCTGCCAGGCGAGAATTTGTCGCGGCGACTGGTGCCGTTTTTGCAGCATGACTACCCCGGCAGTAACCAGGTGGTTTTGCTTGGTATGGAGTCCGCATCAGACAAAGAGGTGTGGCAAAGGGCCAGAGCTGACGGTTACGTCATCGCCACCCCGGATGCAGATTTCCAGGAGCTGTTACTTGTTTGGGGTCAGCCCCCCAAGGTTATCCGCCTCATGACCTTGAATCAGTCTTGGTCGCTACTCTGAAAGTGCTGAATGAGAACAGGGATGCGATCGCCGAAGCGCTCGTGAACAACGATCTGGCATCCGTGGAAATGGTGTCTGCTTGAGTACGTAGTTGGCGAGATTTCGTACAAAATGGTTCGGCTTTTCAGGTCTTGACTGTGCCTTAAAAATTCACGTTAGCGCATGTCGCCATTGGCCCTGTGGCGTGAAACGATAAAATCAATATTTCCCTCGATACGCTGTACTTCGCCGCGCAAACCGTGAAGAGTCCGATTTGAGTCATCAGTTGGCAACTCAAGGGTGAGGCACCGTTGTCGCGGCACCTTGCTACTTTTTCGATAGCTTGTTATGCATATTTAACAAGGGCCGCAGCCTTGTTTTTCATAAATTAATCGGGAGTGGTGCTGGCGGTGTCTGTGGCTGCTGGTTTGGGTTTGCGGCTCAGACTCCGATAAATCTGAATCTGAATCTGAATCTGAACCTCATTAACCCGACCCTTACGATTACTTATTGACTTTGTGAATCTGTAATTAGTTCATCGAAACTTGAATCTGTAATTTGATCAGTTCATCAATCAAAGCTTCGATATTCTTTTTGATGGTTCCCTCTGTGGCTATTTTCAAACGCGTCGCGCCTACGAAAGCATCACTTACCGTGGCGGTGAACGGGGTGGGAATGACGCGGGTATAGATTTCCTTACCTGTACTGCGCTCCACGACTGAATAGTGAACAGCGGCGGTTACCGTCATGTCGAAACCAAGTATAGGTTGGTCAAGTCGTACCAAGTCGGCGATCAATTGAAAGCGCCCTGAACTGGGTACAGTGTTTAGGAGGCCGGCAGTTCGAAGTGAGTCTTCCAAAGCTCTTTCAAAATCAGCACTTGAAACATTCGAAACCCACATTGGATTGGTCTCCCTGCCGCCGGTCACATCCTTGATGCCGATACTGCCTCTAAGCGGAGAGTCTTTTGGAACGGTTCGAGACAATCCCCCCGAAGCCGTCATTTGATCGACGCGCGCAGGAGTTGCACAACCTGCAATTAGGAACGCGAGGGCAATGCTTATAAATTTATAAATATTTTTCATTTCCGTTTTCGTTGATTTTTATTTGCGACTCCGTACATGTCGAGCGGGTTGAGGATCTTTGACGATCAAATACATTTTTTCTGAGTGCTGACACCTTGCAGGGCGTCGTACTCACCTTTTAGCCGACCCAACTCAGCTTCCTGCCCTTTGGTGCCCCCCAGCGCAAAAAGCGCTGGCCAAAACAAAAGCGCGCCCACTACGCCAATTGCCTTGTCATTGCTTGCGGCTTCATCAAGGCGACCCGACAACTGATTGACGCGACTAGAGACACGCATCATCTCTTGCCTAACTTGTTCGCAGTCGTAGCTGGAAAATTGCGTAGGTGAGACATAGGTTCCGACCACATCTTTACCAGCAGTAGCGCATCCAGCCAGGATCGAAATCGCCGTCATAGACGCAACAAAACTCTTGATAGATTGACTAATTCTCATGAAACTTCCTTGAAATCCGTGTTGTGATGGTCTTGCCTGCTTTTGACCTGCTCGCCATCCAAAGCAGGTTTTTCCAACGACCGCCATCAAACGCTCTTACTGGCTGTGGACGATTCGTCAACGAATGTAACCTGTAACTATAAAAAACATAACTTTCAAAGTGTTTACACAAGGCTGTCACCTTCACTCGTGGCTAACGATTTCAGCTTGCGTTTTTGAGGCAAGCGCATCGCGCCCAACCCCGCACGCAACTGGCTACTGGGCAAATCCATTCCCACGCAAGACAAACTGCGCGTGCTGGCCGACTGGCTGCATGTGAGTCCGGACGAGTTGCGTTATGGAACCTTGGCGCCAACCTTCAAGGCGCAGGACTCAGGGACTGATATGTCGGTGCTGACCATGCAAGACCGCGACATGCTGGCGCGTTACATGACGCTGCCGATGGAAGACCGCAAGACGGTGTGCGATGTGGTGATCGCGCTGGCTGTGGCGGCAAATGTCAAAGTCCGTCAGTAACCGACCTCAAAGAGTGAGCGATGCCGCCGCCCTGGTGTCCGATGCCGGGTGTAGCGGGCAAAATCCCTGCATGACCTCTTTGCCCGCACTTCCGCCCGCCAAGCCCTTGAGTTTTCCCGAGAAAGCCATGCAAAAACTCGGCCTGCGCCGCGACATCGACCTGGCGCTGCACCTGCCGCTGCGCTACGAGGACGAAACCCGCATCGTGCAGCTGGCCGGTGCGCGCGATGGCGATGTGGTGCAGATCGAAGGCGAGGTCACGCACAGCGAAGTGCTGATCCGCTCGCGACGGCAGTTGCTGGTCACGGTCGATGATGGCAGCGACACCTGCCTGTTGCGCTTCCTGAATTTTTACCCGTCACACCAGAAGACCCTGAGCGTGGGCGCCCGGGTACGGGTGCGGGGCGAATTGCGCGGCGGTTTCCTGGGCCGGGAAATGATGCATCCGCACTTCAAGCTGGCCGGCGGCGAGTTGCCCGGCGCGCTGACACCGGTGTACCCGACCTCGGCTGGCCTGCCGCAGGTGTATTTGCGCAAGGCGGTACTCAGCGGCCTGGCGCGCGCCGACCTGCGGGAGACGATTCCAGCGCAGTTTTTGACCCAAAACCTGCCGCTCCGCTTGTCCAGCCTGCGAGAGGCGCTACAGTTTTTGCATCATCCCACGCCCGATGCGGCGCTGCAAACGCTCGAAGACCGCAGCCATCCGGCCTGGCAGCGTCTGAAGGCCGAGGAGCTGCTGGCCCAGCAAATCTCCCAGCTGCAGGCCCGGCGCGTGCGCGCCGCCATGCGCGCGCCGGCCTTGAATGGCCCGGTGATGCGCGGCACGCACTGCACGCTGCAGTCGCAATTGCTCGAACGCCTGCCGTTTCGCCTGACCGGCGCGCAGCAGAGAGTCGGCCTTGAAATTGAAGCAGACCTGAAAAAGAGCATTCCCATGCACCGCCTGCTGCAGGGCGACGTGGGGTCGGGCAAGACCGTGGTGGCCGCATTGGCGGCCGCCCGTTGCATCGACGCCGGCTGGCAGTGCGCCCTGATGGCGCCGACCGAAATCCTGGCCGAGCAGCATTTCAGCAAGCTCATCAGCTGGCTCGAACCCCTGGGCATTACCACTGCCCGGCTCAGCGGCAGCCAGAAACCCAAGGAGCGCCGGCAGATGCTGGCGCTGATCGAAAGCGGCCAGGCGGGCCTGGTCATCGGCACCCATGCGGTGATCCAGGATAAGGTGGTGTTCAAGAACCTGGCGCTGGCCATCATCGACGAGCAGCACCGCTTCGGTGTGGCCCAGCGCCTGGCCCTGCGCAGCAAGATGACGGGCGGCGGCCAGGAGCCGCACCTCCTGATGATGACCGCCACGCCGATTCCGCGCACGCTGGCCATGAGCTACTACGCCGACCTGGACGTGTCCACTTTGGATGAGCTGCCGCCCGGCCGCACCCCCATCGTCACCAAGGTTGTGAACGACGCCCGGCGCGACGAGGTCGTGGCCCGCATCCAGGCGCAGATTGCCGAAGGGCGGCAGATCTACTGGGTCTGCCCGCTGATCGAGGAAAGTGAGTCCATGGACCTGGTCAACGCCACCCAGACGCATGCGGCGCTCAGCGAGGCGCTGCCCGACGTGCTGGTCGGCCTGCTGCACTCGCGCATGCCGCCAGCCGAGAAAAAAGCCGTGATGAGCCTGTTCACTGACGGCGTGATGGCGGTGCTGGTCAGCACCACAGTGATCGAGGTCGGCGTCGATGTGCCGAACGCCTCGCTGATGGTGATCGAGCATGCCGAGCGCTTTGGCCTTTCCCAGTTGCACCAGTTGCGCGGCCGGGTCGGGCGCGGCGCGGCGGCGTCGGCCTGCGTGCTGCTGTATTCGACCGGCGACGCGCCCCGGCTGGGCGAGGTGGCGCGGGCGCGGCTCAAAGCGATGGTCGAAACCGGTGACGGCTTTGAAATTGCCCGGCGCGACCTGGAGATTCGCGGACCGGGCGAATTTCTGGGATCGCGCCAGTCGGGGGCGGCGATGCTGCGGTTTGCGGATCTGGAAACCGATGCCGGGCTGCTGGCCTGGGCGCGGGAAGTGGCGCCGCTGATGCTAAATCAGCATCCTGAGCTGGCAGAGCGCCATGTGCTCCGCTGGCTGGGCGGCAAGGCGGAATTTTTGAAGGCATGAGCACTGCGTTTAAACCCATGTTCGCGCAGCGGGACAAGCGGCACAAGTTTCGATTTTTTGCATTCAACGCGTGATTTTTCTTCGAGCATCCGTGCAAGGGCAGCAAACCAACCACCCTTTTTCACCCTGCTGTGTCCAGGCCCGGCAGCCGGTCCAAACCTGTTTGACTCGATTCTTGAGAGCCCCTGCAAAAGGTTGTGTCATAAATTGACAGGCATTGAACATGCTGCCAGCCACCGCTACCATGCCAGCATGAAAGCCCTTCTGCGCCTGTTCGCCTCGCTGCACGCCCTGATTGCCATGTTGTTCATGTGCGCGTCACTGGTGCTGATTGCCATTGCTACAAATTCCGGCTGGCATGCGTTGGCCAGCGGCCTGGACGTCGCGGCGGCGCAGGGCATCATTGAGGCCATTGGGCTGATTGCCGTGGCTGTCGTGGCGCTGCAGATTGCCCAGACCATCGTCGAGGAAGAAGTCATTCGCGACGCGCAGATCAGTGCGCCGACGCGGGTGCGGCGCTATTTGTCGCGGTTTCTCGTGGTCATCGTGATTGCGCTGGCGGTCGAAGGGCTGGTGGCGACCTTCAAGGCCTTGCATGATGATCTGTCGCAACTTCCCTATGCGGCAAGCATCCTGATTTCAGTGGCGCTCTTGCTGGCCGGGTGGGGGGTGTTCATCCGGCTCAACCGTTCCGCCGAAGAACTGGAACCGGAGGCGATGCAGGAAGCCAAAAGCGAGGACAAAAAGCTCGAGTAATCCTTGCGCCCTGGGCATGGCGCAAAAGGCCTTGCTGCTGGCGCCGAAAGCTGCCACCAAATGGCGGGCAGGCGCTATATTTAAGATAGCTGCTTGCGCAAGATCCGCCTGCGCTGGAGGGCGATTTGGCTTAAAAATCAGGCAATCCGACGCTTTTGTGGCGCCGGACGGGCTGCACCCGGTTTCTCTTTTGTGCGAAGGCCTGACGATGAAAGCCGCACAATAGCCCCATGACGCTGACCGAACTCAAATACATCGTCGCCGTGGCGAGAGAAAGGCACTTCGGCCGGGGCGCCGAAGCCTGCCATGTGTCGCAGCCGACGCTCAGCGTGGCCATCAAGAAGCTGGAAGAAGAACTCCAGGTCAAGCTGTTCGAGCGCAACGCCAACGAAATCACCGTGACGCCGCTGGGCGAGGAAATCGTGCGCCAGGCGCAAAGCGTGCTGGAGCAGGCCGACAGCATCCGCGAGATCGCCCGGCGCGGCAAGGACCCGCTGGCCGGCAGCCTGCGGCTGGGCGTGATCTACACGATTGGCCCCTACCTGCTGCCCGATCTGGTGCGCCAGATCATCGAAAAAACGCCGCAGATGCCGTTGATGCTGCAAGAAAACTTCACGGTCAAGTTGCTCGAAGAACTGCGCACCGGCGAGATTGACTGCGCGATTTTGGCCGAACCGTTTCCCGACACCAACCTGGCGATTGCGCCGCTGTACGACGAGCCTTTCATGGCCGCCGTGCCCAGCAGCCATGCGCTGGCCGCGCGCAGCAGCGTGACGGCCGAGGAGCTGAAAAAGGAAACCCTGCTGCTGCTGGGCACCGGCCACTGCTTTCGCGACCATGTGCTGGAGGTGTGCCCCGAATTTGCCCGGTTTTCGAGCAGCGCCGAGGGCATCAACAAGAGCTTTGAAGGCTCGTCGCTGGAAACCATCAAGCACATGGTGGCCGCCGGCATGGGCATCACCCTGGTGCCGCGCCTGGGCGTGCCCAAGGCGGCGCTGTCGCTCAGCGGCCAGGACACGTCCCCGGACCAGCCTTCCTACATTCGCTACCTGCCGTTCGAAGGCCATGTGCCGACGCGGCGCGTGGTGCTCGCCTGGCGCCGCAGTTTTACCCGCTACGAAGCCATTGCCGCGCTGCGCAATGCAATTTATGCCTGCGAACTGCCGGGCGTCATCCGGCTGTCCTGAAAGGCGCGCCTGCGCACAACCTATTGCGCGCCTAGACCTTGACTTTTGCACGGTTGATGTCGATTGCGTATGGTTATCGATCCCCCCCATTGACTTCTAAAGGAAAACACCATGGCCAAAACTCCTGTTAAAACCATTGCCAGCGCAGCCGTTCGAGGCGCTCCGGCGATCAACATCGGCATCAGTGAAAAAGACCGAGCGGCCATCGCGCAGGGTCTGAGCCGCCTGCTGGCCGACACCTACACGCTGTACCTGACGACCCACAATTTCCACTGGAACGTGACCGGGCCGATGTTCAACACGCTGCATACGATGTTCATGACGCAGTACACCGAATTGTGGAACGCGGTGGACCCGGTGGCCGAACGCATTCGCTCGCTGGGCCATCCGGCGCCGGGCTCGTATGCGCAGTTCACCAAGCTGGCCACCGTGCCGGACGTGCCGGTCGTGCCGCCCAAGGCGATGGAAATGGTGCGCATTCTGGTGCAGGGCCACGAAGCCGTGGCACGCACCGCGCGCGAGTTATTCCCCATGGCCGACAAGGCCAGCGACGAGCCGACCGCCGACCTGCTGACCCAGCGCATGACGGTGCACGAGCAAACCGCGTGGATGCTGCGTTCGCTGCTGGAAGAGTAACCAAAAAGATGGGATCTGATCGGCGCGGTGACGGGCCGTCCCAAGCCAGCACAGGCCCAGTAGCGGGCGCTGGGGCTCCTTCCCCAGACCAGCAGGGGCCGCGGGACCGGCTTTGCCGGACCGCAGGCGCAGCAGCCCCCTCGGGGGGCAGCGCATTACACGAAGTGAAAAGCGTGGGGGCTCTTTATTTGCAGTTGATCCGCTGGAACCGCCCGGCCGGCTGGCTGCTGCTGCTGTGGCCGACCCTGTCGGCGCTGTGGGTGGCGTCGCACGGCTTTCCGGGCTGGCACCTGATCAGCGTCTTCACGCTGGGAACGTTTTTGATGCGCAGCGCGGGCTGCTGCGTCAATGACGTGGCGGATCGGGAGTTCGACCGGCATGTCAAGCGCACGGCGCAGCGGCCGGTGACCACCGGCGCGCTGTCGGTGAAGCAAGCGCTGGCGCTGGGCGCGGTGCTGGTGCTGCTGGCGTTCGGCCTGGTGCTGACGACCAATGCGGCCGCCATTGCCTGGTCGTTTGCCGCGCTGGCCGTCACGCTGGCCTACCCGTATGCCAAGCGCTATGTATCAATGCCGCAGGCGGTGCTGGGCGTGGCCTTCAGCTTCGGCATTCCGATGGCGTTTGCCGCCGTGCAGTCGCGCGTGCCGCCTGTGGCCTGGGTGCTGCTGCTCGGCAACCTGTTCTGGGTGATTGCCTATGACACCGAATACGCCATGGTCGATCGGGACGATGACCTGTTGATCGGCATGAAAACCTCGGCCATCACGCTGGGCCGTTTCGACGTGGCCGGCGTCATGCTCAGCTACCTGATTTTTATATCGATTTGGGCTTTTGCGCTTGATGGACGGGCGCAGTCAGCTATTTTTAGCATAGCGATTGGCCTGGCGCTGCTGCAGGCGCTGTGGCACGGCTGGCTGATCCGCAAGCGTGAGCGCGATGGCTGCTTCAAGGCTTTTCGCCTGAACCACTGGCTGGGGTTCACGGTGTTTGCCGGCATTGTGCTGTCGTACTGGGGCCAATGAGGCGGTGGGACTGGCCTGCCTGTTGCGCCAAGTGCGCCCGTAAAAAAGCCCGCGCATCGCGGGCTTTTGCAAGACCTCAACTGGCCGGTGCAGCCAGCCATGCGTCCGTTTGCAGGTCAGGCGGCTTTCGGGGCCATTTTGGCTTTTGCCTTGACCTTGGCATGCTTGGCCTTGTGCTTGACCACGGCCTTGGTGTGCTTGGCCTTGGCGGCAGGCGCAGCCACGGGGGCCGCAGGCGCTGCGGCCGTCTGGGCTGCGGCCGGCGTGGAAATCAAAGCCAAAGGCATGGCAAGGACAGCGGCGCTGGCAAGGAGGGACAGGAATTTTTTCATGGGGTGCTCCGGGGTGTTTGTAAAGTCATTACGTTCGTAGGGCCGGGTCGCCTTTCTGGCGGGCTGGCGACAAGCTGCACGTTCGTGAATGCTTAACGTAGCCTTGCGTCGGCCGGTTGACGGGATTTTTACGAGTTTTGCATTTGTTTTTGAGGCGCCTGGCGCCACGGGCCAGCAGCGCAAAATGCTATGAAAAATATAGCTGTATGTAAGGGTGGCTATTGCGCAAACGCCTTTTTACATGCTTGACCTGCTTCAGGCTGCGCCGAATTCATCGCCCATCTCGATGGCGCGTTGCCGTGCCGCCTGCATGGCCTGCATGAACTTCTCCTTGATGCCGCCTTGATCCATGGCACTGAGCGCCGCGTAGGTCGTGCCGCCTTTGGAGGTCACGCGCGCGCGCAGCACGTCAGGCGGCTCGGTGGCTTCATGCGCCAATGCCGAAGCGCCGACAAAGGTGCCGACCGCCAGTTGGTGCGCCTGCGCGCGGCTCAGGCCCATGTCGGTGCCGGCCTGGATCATGGCCTCGATGAAGTAAAAAACATAGGCCGGGCCGGAGCCGGACAGGGCCGTCACAGCATCGAGTTGCGTTTCCTGGTCCAGCCACAAAAACTCGCCCATGGTCTGCACCACGCGCTCCACGTCCAGCCGGTCATCGGCGCTTGCGGCGGGGCGGGCGAAGAGGGCGGTCATGCCCTGGCCGATCAGCGCCGGGGTATTGGGCATGGCGCGCACCACGCGTTCGCTGCCCAGCCAGCTGGCAATGGTGTCGGAACGGATGCCGGCGGCCACGCTCAGGTGCAGGGCGCCCGAGGCATGGACGCGGGTTTGCGTGGCCGCTTCGCGGAAGGTTTGGGGCTTGACAGCCCAGACCACCAGGCTGGCGCGGCCCAGCGAAGCCCCCGGGGCTTCGCTGGCTTCAATCTGAAACTGCTGGACCAGTTTGGCCCGTTGTTCGGCGAAGGGCTCGACCACGTGGATCTGGCGGGCCGGCAGGCCGCACTTTAGGAGTCCGCCGATGATGGCGCTGGCCATGTTGCCGCCGCCAATGAAGGCGATGTGGTCGGTGCTGCTGTCGGCGGTGTGGGTCTGCATGCGCATGGTCTCGCTAAAAAATGAGGGCGGCACTGCCAGGGCCGGGCCGGGTCCTTGATTGTCGTGCAGCGCCGCCTTACTGCAGCACCGTCTGCCGCACCGCATGCTCCCACTGGGCCATCAGCTCGGCCGCGCGCGTGCTGCTGAGCGTGGGCCAGAAGGTGCGCTCGGCACGCCACAGGCTGGCCAGCTCGTCGGTGTTGCGGTAAACGCCGCTGGACAGCCCCGCCAGCCAGGCGGCGCCCAGGGCGGTGGTTTCCGTCACGACGGGGCGCACCACCGGAATGCCCAGCAGGTCGGCCTGGAACTGCATCAGCAGGTCGTTGATGCAGGCCCCGCCGTCCACGCGCAGCTCGGACACCGGCGCCGCCCCGGCGCTGACCGCATCGCGCCCCATCGCCTGCAGCAGCGCCGCGCTTTGATAGGCAATGCTCTCCAGCGCGGCGCGTGCAATGTGCGCCGCCGTGGTGCCGCGTGTCAGGCCGGTGATGATGCCACGGGCCTCGGGCTTCCAGTAGGGCGCCCCCAGGCCGGTGAAGGCCGGCACCATCATCACGCCGCCCGAATCGGGAACGCTTTGCGCCAATGTCTCGACTTCGGCGCTGCTCTTGATGGCGTTGATGCCGTCGCGCAGCCACTGCACCACCGCGCCGCCGACAAACACGCTGCCTTCCATGGCGAATTCGGTTTGCGCGCTGATTTGCGCCGCGCTGGTGGTCAGCAGGCCGTTGTCCGACAGCTGGAACTGGGTGCCGGTGTGCATCAGCAAAAAGCAGCCGGTGCCGTAGGTGTTCTTGGCCATGCCGGCCTTGAAGCAGGCCTGGCCGAACGAGGCACTTTGCTGGTCCCCGGCGACGCCGCCGATGGGGATGGCATGGCCCAACAGGTCGGGGCTGACCTCGCCAAAGTGCGCACTGGAAGGATGAACGACGGGCATCATGGCGGCCGGAATGTCCAGGGCTTTGAGCAATTCCGGGTCCCACTGATTGGTGTGGATATTGAACAGCATGGTGCGCGCTGCGTTGCTCACATCGGTGGCATGCACCGTGCCCTTGGTCAGGCACCAGATCAACCAACTGTCCACCGTGCCAAACGCCAGTTCTCCGTTTTCGGCCAGTTGTCGTGCGCCGCGTACGTTGTCCAGCAGCCATTTGAGTTTGGTGCCTGAAAAATAGGCATCCACCAGCAGGCCTGTTTTTTGCAGGATGGTGTGCGCCAGGCCGCTTTCACGCAGTGCAATGCAGGTTGGTTCTGCGCGGCGGTCTTGCCAGACGATGGCGTGGTGGATGGGCTGCCCCGTGCGACGATTCCACACCACCGTGGTCTCCCGCTGGTTGGTGATGCCAACGGCGCGCACGTCTTTCGCTTGAATGCCGGCTTTGAGCAGCACTTCACGGGCGGTGGCGAGTTGGGTACGCCAGATTTCCTGCGGGTCGTGTTCAACCCAGCCAGGCTGGGGATAGATCTGGTTCAGCTCGCGTTGGGCCTGGGCCACGATGTGGCCAGCGGCGTCAAATACGATGCTGCGCGAACTGGAGGTGCCCTGGTCCAGTGCAAGTAGATAAGTCATGGTGATCAATCAGTAAAGGGGCCAACAAGGCGACGTGTTTCAGGAGGCGGCAAAGTCGCAACGCACTTGCGCCTCGTCCAGCAAGGCGGGAAAAGGCTCGGGTGGAAGCGCGTCGGTGAACAGCCTGTCAATCTGCGACAAATGCCCGACGGCGACCATGGCCGGTCGGTTGAACTTGCTGAAGTCAGCAGCCAGCCAGACCTCGCGTGCGTGGGCGATGATGGTTTGTGACACCTTGACCTCCCGGTAGTCGAAGTCGCGCAGCGAGCCGTCGTCCTCAATGCCGGAAATGCCAATGATGGCGATATCCACCTTGAACTGGGAAATGAAATCTGCAGCGGCTTCGCCAACGATGCCCTGATCGCGGCCCCGAACCACGCCACCCACCACAATGACTTCGCATTGAGGATTGGCGCTCAGGATGATGGCCACCTTGAGGTTGTTGGTGATCACCCGCAGCCCGGTGTGGTGGAGAAGGGCACGCGCCACGGCTTCCGTGGTGGTGCCAATGTTCAAAATGAGCGAGCAGTCGTTGGGCACCGCTGATGCGACCGCTTTGGCAATGCGTTTCTTGCCTTGCAAATTCATACTTTCGCGTTGCGGATGGGCGATGTTCTCGATCGTGGAGCTTGGAATACGAACCCCGCCGTGAAAGCGCGTCAGCAAACCCTCGTCAGCCATGCGCTGAATGTCGCGGCGTACGGTTTGCAGCGTCACGCCAAGGGTGTCAGCCAAAAACTCCACCTTGACAGAGCCGTGGGCCTGAACCACGGCAAGCAGTTTGAGTTGTCTGGGGTTGGGGTTCATTCTTGTGTTTTATGTCAAAGAGGGATCCATGAGCAGTGAATCCACTTTAAAACGAAACAAAAGGAATTTGTATGGGGTAATTACTGAGTAAAAACGAATCAAAACGAATAATAATTTGTTCAAGCGAATATTCAATTCGGATTTTTCATTCTCTTCAGTAAAGGTGGCGCGATGCAATTGACTCTTGAGAGCATCAGCAAAAAGGTCGGGCCTCAAACGTGGTTGTACGAGATGAGCCTGGCGCCCTTGAGCGGGGCGGTCACAGTGCTGCTGGGGGCAACGCAATCCGGCAAGACCAGCCTGATGCGCATCATGGCGGGACTCGATGTGCCTTCCAGCGGCCAAGTGAAGGTAGACGGGAAGAGTGTGGTGGGCGTGCCAGTGCGTGACCGCAATATCGCCATGGTCTACCAGCAGTTCATCAATTACCCGTCGATGAAAGTGCGCGACAACATCGCGTCGCCCCTGAAACTGCGCGGGGACAACAACATCGACCAGCGGGTGCGCGAACTGGCGGAAAAACTCCATATTGAAATGTTTCTTGATCGCCTGCCAGCCGAGTTGTCCGGGGGACAGCAGCAGCGCGTCGCCCTGGCGCGTGCGTTGGCAAAGGGCGCGCCGCTGATGCTGCTCGATGAACCCCTGGTGAACCTGGACTACAAATTGCGGGAGGAGTTGCGCGACGAGTTGACGGACCTTTTCTCGGCAGGCGACTCCACTGTGGTTTATGCCACCACCGAGCCTGGCGAGGCGCTGTTGCTGGGAGGCTATACCGCTGTATTGGATGCGGGTGAGTTGTTGCAGTACGGCCCGACGTCCGAGGTGTTCCACCAACCCAAGTCACTTCGCGTGGCGCGGGCCTTCAGTGATCCACCGATGAACTTGATATCGGCCAACGCAGCGGCCGCTGGCGGCGTTCAACTGGACGCTGGGCCGCTGCTGCAATTGGCACTGCCTGCAACCCAATCGCGGCAGTTGACCGTTGGCATGCGCGCCGGCTCCCTGCGGGTAAAGGCGGGAGAAGGTGATGTCACTCTCATGGGCAAGGTGGAACTGGCTGAAATATCGGGCTCGGACACCTTTGTCTATCTGAAAACATCGGTGGGCGAGCTTGTGGCGCAGCTCACCGGTGTTCATTATTTTGATTGGGGTGTGCAAGTGCCGCTTTATTTCAACCCGGCACAAGTCTATGTATTTGACACCCAGGGAATGCTGCTGCTGTCTCCGGTGCGGGGCGGAGGACGCTGATATGGCTCGCATAGAACTTGATCTGGCGCACGCCTACAAACCCGGTCCCCAGCAGGACAGCGATTACGCACTGCTGCCCTTGAAGATGGCGTTTGAAGATGGTGGCGCCTACGCCTTGCTCGGACCTTCAGGGTGCGGCAAGACCACACTGCTCAACATCATGTCCGGACTGGTCACCCCCTCCCAGGGGCAGGTGAGCTTTGATGGCCGGGATGTGACCCGCGCCACGCCTCAGCAGCGCAACATCGCGCAGGTGTTCCAGTTTCCGGTGATCTACGACACCATGACGGTCGCAGAAAACCTGGCCTTTCCTTTGCGAAACCGCAAAATGCCGAAAGAGCAAATTAGCAAGCGCGTCGGTGAAATTGCGGAGATGCTGGAAATGAGTGGGCAACTCAACCAGCGAGCGTCCGGCCTGTCGGCCGACGCCAAGCAGAAGATTTCGCTGGGACGCGGACTGGTTCGTCCTGACGTATCAGCGGTTTTATTCGATGAGCCGCTGACGGTGATTGACCCGCACCTCAAGTGGCAGCTGCGTCGCAAACTCAAGCAAATTCACCATGAGCTGAAATTGACGCTGATCTACGTCACGCACGATCAGGTGGAGGCACTGACCTTCGCTGACCAAGTGGTCGTCATGACGCGAGGCAAAGCGGTTCAGGTGGGATCGCCTGCGGACCTGTTCGAGCGTCCGAGTCACACTTTTGTAGGCCATTTCATTGGCTCGCCGGGCATGAATTTTTTGCCGGGCGTGTCGGGCCCGAAGGGTATTGATTTGGCGGGTCAAACGCTCGCGTTTCCGCCAGGGCGGACCCTGCCTGAAGGGGATATCAAGGTCGGCATTCGGCCGGAATACGTGTCATTGGCCCCTGCTCACGCCACAGGCGCGCTGGAAATGAAAGTGGCTCATGTGCAAGACGTCGGAACACACGTGATGTTGAGTGCCACCTGCGCTGGCCGCACCGTCAAAGCGCGCCTGTCGTCAGACACCGAACAATTGACGATTGGGGCACCCATCTGGTTGAAGGTGATGGACGAACACACTTGCTTTTACAAGAATGAGGAGATTGTGCAATGAGCACCACCATCAAGCCGGTGAACCAGAAAGCGTGGTTTCTGGTTCTGCCCGTCCTGATTTGCGTTGCCTTTTCGGCCATCCTGCCGTTGATGGTCGTCGTCAACTACTCGGTGCAAGACATCATTTCACTGGACCGACGGGTTTTTGTGGGCACGGAGTGGTTTGCCGCGATCATGCGCGATAAAGAGTTGCATGGCGCGCTGTTGCGGCAGTTGATTTACTCGTTCTCGGTCTTGGCCGTCGAGCTGCCATTGGGCATTTTGCTGGCTTTGTCGATGCCTGCCACGGGCTGGAAGTCTTCTGCGGTTCTGGTCATCGTTTCACTGTCCTTGCTGATTCCATGGAATGTGGTGGGCACGATTTGGCAGATTTTTGGTCGCACCGATATTGGCCTCATGGGCGCCGCCTTGCAGGGCATGGGGATTGATTACAGCTACACAGGCAACGCCACACATGCCTGGCTCACGGTGCTGTTGATGGATGTCTGGCATTGGACGCCGCTGGTGGCTTTGTTAGGCTATGCGGGTTTGCGCTCAATTCCCGACGCGTATTACCAGGCGGCCAGCATTGACGGTGCAAGCAAGCTGGATGTCTTTCGCTATGTGCAACTGCCAAAAATGCGCGGTGTGTTGATGATTGCAGTGCTGCTGCGCTTCATGGACAGTTTCATGATCTACACCGAGCCCTTTGTGCTGACGGGTGGGGGCCCTGGCAACTCAACGACCTTCCTGTCGCAATTTTTGACGCAAAAAGCAGTGGGTCAGTTTGACCTTGGACCCGCTGCTGCTTTTTCGTTGATCTATTTCCTGATCATCTTGCTGCTGTGTTTTATTTTGTACAACTGGATGCAACGCGTTGGCACCCAGGAAAAGGAAGGCGGTCATGAATAAGCCAAAGTTTCAGAAAAGGACGTTGTTCCTTATCGCCTATCTCGTGTTTGCCTTGCTGCCCATTTACTGGATGGTCAACATGTCTTTCAAGACCAACAACGAGATCGTCGCCGGCTTCTCCCTGTTTCCAAGTCATTTCACATGGGATAACTACAAAACCATCCTGACCGATCCTGCCTGGTACTCGGGGTACATCAACAGCATGATCTACGTGGCGATCAACACGGTGATTTCGCTGACTGTGGCGCTGCCTGCGGCCTATGCGTTTTCCCGATACAGTTTTCTGGGCGACAAGCACGTTTTTTTCTGGTTGCTGACCAATCGCATGACCCCGCCCGCCGTGTTTTTGTTGCCATTTTTCCAACTCTACAGTTCAGTCGGTCTGATGGACACCCATTTGGCTGTCGCGCTGGCGCACCTGTTGTTCAACGTGCCTCTGGCTGTGTGGATTCTTGAGGGCTTCATGAGTGGCATTCCAAGAGAAATCGATGAAACGGCCTACATCGACGGTTACTCCTTTCCCCGCTTTTTCGTCCAGATTTTTCTGCCTTTGATCAAGGCCGGTGTGGGCGTCGCTGCGTTCTTCTGCTTCATGTTCAGCTGGGTGGAATTGCTGCTGGCGCGCACCTTGACCAGTGTCAATGCAAAACCCATTGCCGCCACGATGACGCGAACCATTTCGGCGTCGGGCATGGACTGGGCCACCCTGGCTGCCGCCGGGGTTCTCACCATCGTGCCGGGCGCGATTGTGATTTGGTTTGTTCGGAATTACATCGCGAAGGGTTTCGCGATGGGCCGCGTCTAACAGGAGGTCTCTATGTACCAATGGATGGCATGGACCACACCAGTGGCTGTATTTTTTACCTGCATCGGGCTGATGCTGGTGGGCATGACGGTTTGGGAAATTAAATCCCCAACGATATTGCGCAAGGGCTTTTTGCCCATCCAAACCACACGCGGCGACCGCTTGTTCATCGGTTTGTTGGCCGCAGCCTATACCAATCTGGCTTTTGTCGGTCTGAGCGGCTGGATGGCGGAGTGGTTGCGCTTGGAGGCTGATCCGTCCATTTGGATCAGCTTTGTTATTTCAATGGGCCTGCTGGCACTCATCATGCGCAAGGGGTAGCCCTGGGCACCTCAACAAGTAAAGCGACGGTTTGTTTAGCCCCTGGAGCCGTTGCTGCCTTCTAAACAGGGGTTCTTTGATCTGAGGAGACTGGCAATGAAATTGAAATATTCCGTGTTGGCTGTAGCGATGGCATGCGCCGCATCGGGCCCGGGTTGGGCTGACGAAGCGGCGGCCAAAAAATGGATTGACAGTGAATTCCAACCGTCAACCCTCTCCAAGACGCAACAAGCAGCCGAAATGAAGTGGTTCATTGAGGCTGCTAAAAAGTTGCAGGCTAAAGGCATCAAGGAGATTTCTGTTGTTTCCGAAACGCTGACAACGCATGAATATGAGTCAAAAACACTCGCAAAGGCGTTTGAAGAAATTACCGGTATCAAAGTCACTCATGACCTGATCGGCGAGGGCGATGTGGTTGAGAAACTGCAAACCTCAATGCAATCGGGCAAATCGATTTACGACGGATGGATTACGGACTCTGACTTGATCGGCACACACTACCGCTACGGCAAAATCATGAATTTGACCGACTACATGGCGGGCAGCGGCAAAGAGTGGACGAATCCGGGACTGGACCTGAAGGATTTCATCGGCACCAGCTTCACAACAGGCCCTGATGGCAAGTTATACCAATTGCCTGATCAGCAGTTCGCCAATTTGTACTGGTTCCGTGCCGACTTGTTTGAAAAACCCGAGTTAAAAGCCAAGTTCAAAGCGAAGTATGGCTACGACCTGGGTGTGCCATTGAACTGGAGTGCCTACGAAGACATCGCCGCATTCTTTACCAACGACGTGAAAAATATCGATGGCAAAGCCATTTATGGCCACATGGATTACGGCAAGAAAGACCCCTCATTGGGGTGGCGATTCACCGATGCCTGGTTGTCCATGGCCGGTTCAGCGGACATCGGGATTCCGAACGGAAAACCGGTTGATGAATGGGGCATCCGCGCTTCGGCAGACGGCTGTACACCGCAGGGTGCTTCCGTCTCTCGTGGTGGCGCAACCAACTCGCCAGCCGCGGTCTATGCGCTCACCAAGTACATCGACTGGATGAAGCAGTATTCACCCAAAGAAGCCGTTGGCATGACATTCGGCGAAGCCGGTCCGGTACCGGCCCAGGGCCAAATCGCGCAGCAAATTTTCTGGTACACCGCCTTCACGGCCGACATGATCAAACCTGGTCTGCCGGTGGTCAATGCGGATGGCACGCCGAAGTGGCGCATGGCGCCTGGCCCGAATGGTCCCTACTGGAAGCAGGGCATGCAAAATGGGTACCAGGACGTCGGCTCGTGGACGTTTTTCAAGAACCATGACGCTAATAAGGTCGCTGCGGCTTGGTTGTACGCGCAGTTTGTGACGGCGAAAACAACGTCATTGAAGAAAACTGTGGTCGGTCTGACGCCAATTCGCGAGTCCGACATTCGGTCGCAGGCGATGACTGACATGGCGCCGAAATTGGGCGGCTTGGTCGAGTTTTACCGCAGCCCGGCCCGCGTGGCGTGGACGCCTACCGGCACGAACGTTCCTGATTATCCAAAGTTGGCTCAGCTGTGGTGGAAAAACGTTGCCGTAGCAGTGACGGGTGAAAAAACCCCACAGGCGGCGATGGATAACCTTGCGGAGGAAATGGACGCCGTGATGGCGCGCCTTGAGCGGGCTGGCATGGCAAACTGCCCACCCAAGTTGAATCCCAAGAGCGACGCCAGTAAATGGCTAAGCGACAAAGGTGCACCATGGAAAAAGCTGGCCAACGAGAAGCCAAAGGGTGAAACCATCGCCTACGACACCCTGTTAACGGCCTGGAAAAACGGCAAAGTCCGCTAGCACGCCTTTTGGCGAAATATCGAGCGAAAAGGCCGTGCAGGTGTGACTTTCACGGCCTTTTTCACCAGCGACTGAGTGCATATGTCAGCTCTGGCGGGTAGCTCTTTGAACTTCAAATCGAATATTTCTCACTATGTCAACTGATACACCACCATTGCCGACCGTTCGGAGGGAGCTTCTTTCCCGGCTCGCACAGCCACATCACTACGACATCGCCATCGTGGGAGGCGGTGCAACGGGGCTGGGTGTGGCGCTGGATGCTGCGGCAAGGGGCTTCAGTGTGGTGCTCGTCGAGTCCGATGATTTTGCTAAAGGCACGTCCTCGCGATCTACCAAGCTGGTGCACGGCGGGGTGCGCTATCTGGCGCAGGGCAATATCACGCTGGTGCGCGAAGCCTTGCGGGAGCGCACCACGCTGCTGGCCAATGCGCCCCACCTGGCGCAGCCGCTGCCGTTCGTGATGCCTTCCTACAAGGTATGGGAAGCGCCCTTCTACGGGATTGGATTGAAGATTTATGACGCGCTGGCCGGCAAGGCAGGGCTGGGCCCGACTGCCTTTTTAAGCCGGCGCAAAACTCTTGAGAACCTGCCGACGCTTGAGTCCCGGGGACTGAAGGGCGGAGTGCAGTACTGGGACGGCCAGTTTGACGACGCGCGGCTGGCGCTGGCGCTGGCCCGCACGGCGGCCCGTCAGGGCGCGCTGCTGGTCAATTACTGCGTGGTCACCCGTTTGATCCACGAAGATGGCAGGGTCACCGGCTTGTGGGTGAAGGACCGGGAAACGGGCCATGTCCATGAGTTGCATGCAGGCTGCGTGGTCAATGCCACCGGGGTATGGGTGGACCGATTGCGCCTGCAGGATGGTCAGGCAACTGGCCGGGACGCCAAGCCAATGGTTGCCCCCAGCCAAGGCGTGCACATCGTGGTAGACCGCGAGTTCCTCCCAACCGACCACGCCCTGCTCATTCCCAAGACGGCCGATGGCCGGGTGCTGTTTGCCGTGCCTTGGCTGGGCAAGACCATCCTGGGCACCACCGACACGCCGCGCCGTGACCTGGCGCGTGAGCCGCTGCCGTTTCGTGAAGAAATCGACTTCATCCTGCGCGAGTCGGCCCGTTACCTGAGCCGCGCGCCAGGCCTTGCCGACATCAAGAGCATCTGGGTCGGCCTGCGGCCGCTGGTCAAACCGGCCGATGACGACGCTGAGCGCACCAAGTCCTTGTCGCGCGAGCACACCGTGCTGGTCAGCAAAAGCGGCCTCGTCACCGTCACCGGCGGCAAATGGACGACCTACCGCGCCATGGCCGCCGACGTGCTCGAAAAATGCTTTGCCGTTGGACTGATGCCGGCCCGCACTGGACTGCAGACCGAACATTTGCGACTGGTCGGGGCGCAGGGGTCCAGCGTGCCGATCAGCAGCGCCCCCGGGCTGCACCTGTATGGCAGCGAGGCAGGCGCGGTCCAGGCCATGCGCGGCGCTGACAAGGAACTGGGCGGCGGCCTGAGTGAAGCCATGGTGCGCTTTGCGGCGCGCTACGAATACGCACGGACCGTGGAAGATGTGCTGGCACGGCGCTCCCGTCTGCTGTTCCTTGATGCGGCATTGGCGCGTACCCTGGCACCGACAGTGGCCGCGTTACTCCAGCAGGAAAACGGAATCGACGCACAACTGCCTTCGTTTTTGAAGCTGTGCGAGCAGTACCTGACGGTGCCTGCTCCGTTTGAGTAGGCCCGCGTGGGTTGAATGACACAGCGTGGTCTGCAAGTCGAGCTGTCTGGTCGTGTCTAGTTGCTATGCTTTCAATAGCTGTTTAAACAATCTGGCATTGCGCCAATGGCTGATTTGAATCTGAAATTCCTTATTCAGTCGGATACGGCTCCGTTTGTTTTGCCCGGCAGAAGACTGATGCCTGAGGTCAGCTGAGCATTAAAGACCATTGGAGCGAATATTTTTACGAACAAGGTTGACACGTGCTTTTACTTTCGTGATAATCGTAGGCTTCGCTCTAAAAGGCGAGGAACTTCTGCCCAGCGGGAAGCATTGCAAGTGGTTTGCAGTGTGGACGACGGGCCCAAGACTGATTGGCAGGTGGTTTGCATACAGCAAGCTGCCAATGCTGGTGCAAGTTGGGAACCAATTTAAATGATTCAAACGCAATCCAAACTCGATGTTGCTGACAACACGGGTGCCAAGTCCGTGATGTGCATCAAGGTGCTGGGCGGATCCAAGCGCCGGTACGCCAGCGTTGGTGATGTCATCAAGGTGAGCATCAAAGAAGCCGCTCCACGTGGCCGCGTCAAAAAAGGCGAGGTTTACAGTGCTGTGGTCGTTCGCACCGCCAAGGGCATCCGCCGCGGTGACGGCTCGCTCGTCAAATTCGACGGCAATGCAGCGGTGCTGCTCAATGCCAAGCTGGAGCCTATCGGCACCCGTATCTTTGGACCAGTGACGCGCGAGCTGCGCACTGAAAAGTTCATGAAGATCGTGTCCCTGGCTCCTGAAGTTCTGTAAGGACCAAAGGCAATGAACAAAATTCGCAAAGGCGACGAGATCATCGTGATCACCGGTCGCGACAAGGGCAAGCGCGGCACGATCACGCAACGCGTCGATGACAGCTATGTGCTGGTGGACGGGATCAACCTGGTGAAAAAACACACCAAGCCCAATCCGCTCAAGGGCACCACAGGTGGCATTGTTGAAAAAAGCATGCCGATTCACCAGTCCAATGTCGCTATTTTCAATGCGGCTTCGGGCAAGGCGGATCGTGTTGGTATCAAGTTGTTGGCTGACGGCAAGAAAACGCGCGTCTTCAGGTCCAGCGACGAAGAAATTAAGGCTGCATAAACATGGCACGCTTGCAAGATCAATACCGCGAGAAAATCGCGCCAGCCCTGATTGAAAAATTCGGCTACACGACACCCATGCAGGTGCCGCGCATCACCAAGATCACGCTCAACATGGGTGTGAGCGAGGCGGTTGCCGACAAGAAGGTCATGGACAATGCCGTGGCCGACATGGCCAAGATTGCAGGTCAGAAGCCTGTAGTGACCAAGGCCAAGAAGGCTATCGCCGGATTCAAGATCCGCGAAGACCTGCCGATTGGCTGCATGGTCACGCTGCGCGGCGTGCAGATGTATGAATTCCTCGATCGTTTCGTGACCGTGGCCCTGCCCCGCGTCCGTGACTTCCGTGGTATTTCCGGCCGTGCCTTCGATGGCCGCGGCAATTACAACATCGGCGTGAAAGAGCAGATCATTTTTCCTGAAATCGAGTACGACAAGGTTGATGCCTTGCGCGGTCTCAATATCAGCATCACCACAACGGCCAAGACCGATGAAGAGTGCAAAGCCCTCCTCACCGCCTTCCGTTTTCCGTTCAAGAACTGAAGGCGCAAGATGGCAAAACAAGCCCTGCTGCAACGTGAACTGAAGCGCGACAAGCTCGTCGCCAAGTTCGCCAAGAAACACGCTGAACTCAAGGCAATCGCCAATGATTTCAAGCGTACCGATGACGAGCGCCATCTGGCCCGTCAAGAACTGCAAAAGTTGCCCCGCAACGCGAACCCGACGCGCCAGCGCAACCGCTGCGCCATCACCGGTCGCCCGCGTGGTACGTTCCGTCAATTCGGCCTGGCTCGTGCCAAGATCCGCGAGTTGGCTTTTGCTGGTGATATCCCTGGTATCACCAAGGCAAGCTGGTAAGCAATAGGAGAACCCCAGATGAGTATGAGTGATCCTATCGCCGACATGCTGACACGCATCCGCAATGCACAAATGGTTGAAAAAGCTGTTGTGCTGGTGCCTTCGTCAAAAGTCAAAGTCGCCATTGCGCAGGTTTTGAAGGATGAGGGCTACATTGATGGCTTCTCCGTCAAGGCAAACGATGGCAAGCCCCAGTTGGAAATCGCCCTGAAGTATTACGCAGGCAAGCCCGTGATTGAGCGCATCGAGCGCGTCAGCCGCCCCGGCCTGCGTGTGTACAAAGGCCATGGCGCCATTCCCCAGGTCATGAATGGCCTGGGTGTGGCAATTGTCACGACGCCCCAAGGTGTCATGACTGATCGCAAAGCACGCGCTACCGGTATCGGTGGCGAAGTGTTGTGCTACGTGGCCTAACGGCGGCATTGAGGAGTAACTGAAATGTCTCGTGTAGCAAAAATGCCGGTTTCCATCCCCCCAGGTGTGGACATCGCAATCAAAGAAGACCAGATCAATGTCAAGGGCGCTCTCGGCGTCCTGGCGCTGACACAAAACGCCCATGTCGTTATCAAGAGCGAAGACGGCAAGCTGACTTTTGTGCCGGCCAGCGATTCCCGTCAAGCCAATGCCATGAGCGGCACGATGCGTCAGCTCGTGAACAACATGGTGGTCGGTGTCACGACAGGGTTCCAGAAAAAGCTGAACCTGGTCGGCGTGGGCTTCAAGGCCCAGGCGCAGGGCGACAAGCTGAACCTCACGGTGGGCTATTCGCATCCTGTGGTCATGGCGATGCCTGCTGGCATCACGGTCGCCACCCCGACGCCCACCGAAGTAGTCATCAAGGGTTCCGATCGCCAACGTGTAGGCCAGATTGCCGCTGAAGTGCGCGCAGTTCGTCCTCCCGAGCCTTACAAAGGCAAGGGCATCCGTTATTCGGATGAAAAAATCACGATCAAAGAAACCAAGAAGAAATAAGGAGCTGCACCATGTTGACCAAAAAAGAGCAGCGCCTTCGCCGTTCACGCCAGACCCGTATTCGCATTGCCAATCAAGGCGTTGCCCGTCTGTCAGTGAATCGTACCAATCTGCATATTTATGCCAGTGTTATTTCTGGCGATGGCACCAAGGTTCTGGCGTCTGCTTCCACGGCTGAAGTGGAAGTGCGCAATGAAATTGGCGGCTCGGGCAAGGGTGGAAATGTTGCTGCTGCGCAGGCCATTGGCAAGCGTATTGCTGAAAAGGCAAAAGCAGCAGGTGTAGAAAAAGTGGCGTTCGATCGCGCCGGTTTTGCGTACCATGGCCGCGTCAAAGCGCTGGCTGATGCGGCTCGCGAAGCTGGTTTGCAGTTCTAAGCAGACTGGAATCAAGTATGGCTAAGTTTCAAGCTAAATCGCAAAACGACGCTCCAGACGATGGTCTGAAGGAAAAAATGATCGCAATCAACCGCGTGACCAAAGTAGTGAAGGGCGGCCGTATTCTCGGTTTTGCCGCACTCACGGTGGTTGGTGACGGTGATGGTCGCGTGGGCATGGGTAAGGGCAAGTCGAAAGAAGTGCCAGCCGCCGTTCAAAAAGCGATGGAAGAAGCGCGCCGCAACATGACCAAGGTGTCATTGAAAAATGGCACGTTGCACCACAATGTTTTCGGTCACCACGGCGCAGCCAACGTCATGATGGCGCCAGCGCCCAAAGGTACCGGCATCATTGCTGGCGGCCCGATGCGCGCAGTGTTCGAAGTCATGGGCATCACCGACATCGTGGCCAAAAGCCATGGTTCGAGCAACCCTTACAACATGGTGCGCGCCACCATGGACGCACTGAAAAATTCCACCACGGCCTCCGATATCGCGGCCAAGCGTGGCAAATCAGTCGAAGAAATCTTCGGCTAAGGCGGACAGTGAAATGACCCAAGAAACCAAAGTAAAAGTCAAACTGGTTCGCAGCCCGATTGGCACCCAGGAATCCCATCGCGCCACTGTGCGCGGTCTGGGTCTGCGTGGTGTCAACAGCGTCAGCGAATTGCAGGACACGCCCGCAGTGCGCGGCATGATCAACAAGATCAGTTATCTGGTCAAAATTATTTGAGGCTTTGCGGGACAGGCCTGGTTGCCTAGCAGCCAAGCTTTTTCCTCAACGGCTTAAGGACTCATCATGGAATTGAACACAATCAAGCCTAGCCAGGGCGCCAAGCATGCCAAGCGGCGTGTAGGTCGCGGTATAGGCTCCGGCTTGGGCAAAACAGCTGGTCGTGGCCACAAGGGACAAAAATCCCGTTCGGGCGGCTACCACAAGGTTGGCTTCGAAGGCGGCCAAATGCCTATGCAGCGTCGCTTGCCCAAGCGCGGCTTCAAATCGCATTTGCTGAAATTCAATGCCGAGGTCACCCTTACGGCACTGGAGCAGCTCGGCTTGACCGAAGTTGATCTGTTGACGTTGAAGCAGTCGGGTCTTGTCGGCCAGATTGCCAAGAACGTCAAGGTGATCAACACTGGTTCGTTGTCGCTGGCTGTGAAGCTCACGGGCATTTCCGCCTCGGCAAGCGCCAAGATCCTGATTGAAGCCGCTGGCGGCTCCATCGCTTAATACCTGACGGAATCAACCAGTGGCAACCAACTCGGCTCAAATTGCAAAAACCGGCAAGTTCGGCGACTTGCGCAACAGGCTTGTGTTTTTGTTGCTGGCGCTGGTCGTGTACCGTGTCGGTGCGCATATTCCTGTTCCCGGGATTGACCCTGGTCAATTGAAGGAATTGTTCAAGGGCCAGCAGGGTGGAATATTGAACTTGTTCAACATGTTCTCTGGTGGCGCCCTTTCAAGATTCACGGTGTTTGCCTTGGGTATCATGCCGTACATCTCGGCTTCCATCATCATGCAGCTGCTCACTTATGTGGTTCCCACATTCGAGCAGATGAAAAAGGAAGGCGAGGCGGGCAGGCGAAAAATCACGCAATACACGCGCTATGGAACGCTTGGGCTCGCCCTGTTCCAATCAATGGGTATTGCCGTGGCGCTGGAAAGCTCGCCGGGTCTGGTGCTCGATCCGGGTTTCGGTTTCCGGATGACAGCGGTGTTCAGCCTGACAGCTGGAACCATGTTCCTGATGTGGCTCGGAGAGCAGATTACCGAGCGTGGTTTGGGGAATGGCATCTCGATCCTGATTTTTGCAGGTATCGCTGCTGGCTTGCCCAGCGCCTTGGGTGGGTTGCTTGAGCTGGTTCGCACAGGCGCCATGAGCATCCTGATTGCGATCGTTATTGTTGCGGTTGTGGTGGCGGTCACTTATTTTGTGGTGTTTGTTGAACGGGGGCAGCGCAAGATCCTTGTGAACTATGCCCGCAGGCAAGTTGGCAATAAGGTATATGGTGGACAGTCGTCGCATCTTCCGTTGAAGCTGAATATGGCGGGCGTGATACCTCCGATTTTTGCTTCATCGATTATTTTGTTGCCGGCAACCGTGGTGGGCTGGTTCAGCACCGGGGAAAGCATGCGCTGGTTGAAGGACATTGCCAGCACGCTGACGCCAGGTCAACCAATCTACGTGTTGCTGTATGCCAGTGCGATCATCTTTTTCTGCTTCTTTTACACGGCCCTGGTATTTAATAGCCGTGAAACTGCGGACAACCTGAAAAAGAGCGGTGCCTTCATTCCCGGCATCCGCCCTGGCGACCAGACTGCTCGTTACATTGACAAGATTCTGGTTCGGCTGACATTGGCTGGCGCGGTTTACATCACGTTTGTTTGCCTGCTGCCCGAATTTTTAATTTTGAAATACAACGTCCCGTTTTATTTCGGTGGAACGTCGTTGATGATTATCGTTGTGGTCACCATGGATTTCATGGCCCAGGTCCAGAACTATATGATGTCGCAGCAGTATGAGTCGTTGCTGAAAAAAGCGAATTTCAAGACGTGATGTCCTGGACTGTCATGACGATTTATCGCGAGCACGTGGTGTGTTCCGTTCCAAGTAAGCACAGAGTAAAAGTTTAGGAGAAGAAAATGAGAGTTTCAGCTTCGGTCAAGAAAATTTGCCGCAACTGCAAGGTCATCCGTCGCAAGGGCGTTGTCCGTGTGATCTGCACAGATCCGCGTCACAAACAGCGCCAAGGCTGATTTTTAAGAGATTTAGAGGACGCACATGGCACGTATCGCTGGTATCAACATTCCGCCGCAGAAGCACGCCGAAATCGGTTTGACTGCAATCTTTGGCATCGGTCGCACGCGCGCTCGCAAAATTTGCGAAGCCTGCGAGATTGACTACGCCAAGAAAATTAAAGACCTGACCGATGGTGATCTGGAAAAAATCCGGGACCACATCGCTCAGTTCACCATCGAAGGTGATTTGCGTCGTGAAACCACGATGAATATCAAACGCCTGATGGACATTGGCTGCTACCGTGGTTTCCGCCATCGTCGCGGCTTGCCTATGCGTGGCCAGCGCACCCGCACGAACGCCCGCACTCGCAAGGGTCCGCGCAAGGCCGCCCAGTCTTTGAAGAAATAATTGAGAGGTCGTCATGGCAAAATCACCCAATAACAGCGCCTCACAGCGCGTCCGCAAGAAAGTTCGCAAGAACGTGGCCGATGGCATCGCCCACGTTCACGCTTCTTTCAACAACACCATCATCACGATCACCGATCGCCAGGGCAATGCCTTGTCATGGGCTTCGTCAGGTGGCCAGGGTTTCAAGGGCTCGCGCAAGTCGACGCCTTTCGCTGCACAGGTTGCTTCGGAAGTTGCTGGCCGCGCTGCCATCGAACAAGGTATCAAGAACCTTGATGTCGAAATCAAGGGACCTGGCCCCGGACGCGAATCTTCTGTTCGTGCCCTGGGCGCGCTTGGCATTCGAATCAATTCGATTGCTGATGTGACACCGGTCCCGCACAACGGCTGCCGTCCGCAAAAGCGCCGTCGCATTTAATCTGTGCTGTTTCGCCCGGCCGCTTGCTCAGCAATCGGTCGGGCGTCAGCATTTTCACCAAGCCCACCGCCATCAGGTTTCGACCTGCGGCTCCTGCAGAAATTGCAGTAGATGACAAAAGGATATTCAAGTGGCACGTTACCTCGGCCCCAAGGCCAAACTTTCCCGCCGTGAAGGCACCGATCTCTTCCTGAAGAGCGCCCGCCGCTCAATCAGTGACAAGGCCAAATTTGACTCCAAGCCAGGTCAGCACGGCCGCACTTCGGGCACTCGCACTTCTGACTACGGTCTGCAACTGCGTGAAAAGCAGAAGGTCAAGCGCATGTACGGTGTGCTGGAAAAGCAGTTCCGACGTTACTTTGAAGAAGCTGACCGCCGCCGTGGCAACACGGGCGCGAACCTGCTGTCAGTGCTGGAATCCCGTCTGGACAATGTGGTGTACCGCATGGGCTTCGGTTCGACCCGGGCCGAAGCGCGTCAGCTGGTTTCCCACAAGGCCATGACGGTCAATGGCCAGTCGGTGAACATTCCGTCATACATGGTCAAGGCCGGTGACGTGATTGCCGTGCGCGACAAGTCCAAGAAGCAGACCCGCATTGCCGAGGCGCTCGAACTCGCCAAGCAGGTCGGCCTGCCAGCATGGGTTGATGTCAATGCTGACAAGGGTGAAGGTACTTTCAAGAAAGTTCCTGATCGTGATGAATTTGCCGCCGATGTCAACGAATCGTTGATCGTAGAGCTGTATTCACGTTAATTTTCCGTTCCTGGCGACACGCTTGCCGTGCCGCCAGGTGTGCTTCGCCAGCCTTATCGGTGTAACGAGCCGAGGGTATTGAGAGGAAGACTGCATGCAGACAAATTTGTTAAAACCAAAAACTATCAATGTTGAGCAACTTGGTACCAACCGTGCCAAAGTGACTCTTGAGCCTTTTGAGCGTGGCTACGGCCACACGCTGGGCAATGCGCTGCGTCGTGTGCTGTTGTCATCCATGGTGGGCCATGCGGCTACAGAAGTGACCATCGCAGGTGTCTTGCATGAATACTCTTCCATTGACGGTGTCCAGGAAGATGTCGTCAACATCTTGCTGAACCTCAAGGGCGTGGTCTTCAAGCTGCATAACCGCGACGAAGTGACCTTGAGTTTGCGCAAGGATGGCGAAGGCCCGATCACGGCCGCCGATATCCAAACGCCGCATGACGTGGAAATCGTCAACCCTGACCATGTGATCATGAATTTGTCGCATGGCGGCAAGATCGACATGCAGATCAAGGTCGAAAATGGCCGCGGCTATGTACCTGGAAATGTTCGGCGCTACGGTGACGAGTCGCCAAAGTCGATCGGCCGGATTGTGCTTGATGCTTCCTTTTCTCCGGTCAAGCGCGTCAGCTACACCGTGGAAAGCGCTCGCGTCGAGCAGCGTACCGATCTGGACAAGCTGGTTCTGGAAATCGAAACCAATGGTGCCGTTTCCGCCGAAGACGCGGTGCGTGCATCGGCCAAGATTCTTGTCGAACAGCTGGCGGTATTTGCGCAGCTGGAAGGCAATGAACTTGGCGCCATCATCAATGATCCGGCACCTCGCAGCTCGCAGCAGTTTGACCCGATTCTGCTGCGCCCGGTCGATGAGCTGGAACTTACGGTGCGTTCGGCGAACTGCCTGAAGGCCGAAAATATCTACTATATTGGCGATCTGATCCAGCGCACCGAAAATGAGCTGTTGAAAACGCCCAATCTGGGCCGGAAATCTCTGAACGAGATCAAGGAAGTGCTGGCCTCCCGCGGTCTGACACTGGGAATGCGTCTGGAAAGCTGGCCTCCCGCCGGGCTTGACAAGCGTTAATTTTGATTAGAATTCTCGTCTTTCGATGAGAAAGTGCACGGGCAGTACCTGACACGGCTGCTTCGATATTACATAAAGGAAGCACTATGCGACACGGACATGGACTACGTAAACTCAACCGCACCAGCGAGCACCGTCTTGCCATGCTGCGCAACATGATGAATTCGCTGCTCCAGCACGAAGCCATCAAGACAAC
Source organism: Polaromonas sp. CG_9.11 (assembly GCF_015752225.1). Lineage (NCBI taxonomy): Bacteria > Pseudomonadati > Pseudomonadota > Betaproteobacteria > Burkholderiales > Comamonadaceae > Polaromonas > Polaromonas sp. CG_9.11. The sequence continues at coordinate 76,617 of NZ_JADOVE010000019.1, read as the reverse complement.
ACTGCCGAAGGCTAAGGAACTGCGCCGCGTGGTTGAGCCAATGATCACCCTGGCCAAAACGCCAACCCTGGCGAACAAGCGCCTGGCATTTGACCGTCTTCGCGATCGCGACATGGTCGTCAAGCTGTTCGCTGAACTCGGCCCACGCTACCAGGCCCGTCCCGGCGGCTACACCCGAATTTTGAAGATGGGTTTCCGCGTGGGTGACAACGCGCCTATGGCTTTGGTTGAACTGGTGGATCGTCCTGATGCTTCCGAAGAAATTAAAGACAAAGCAGCTGCAAAGTAAGCTATAATAATCACATATCGCGCGGTGGAGCAGCCTGGTAGCTCGTTGGGCTCATAACCCAAAGGTCGTAAGTTCAAATCTTGCCCGCGCAACCAATATCTGGCTATAAAAACCAGTACAAAAAGCCTGCATCAAGCAGGCTTTTTGCTGTGCAGCTTTTATTTCTTCGATGCCCTCTGCTGTTTCTTTTTCACGGCCTTGCGCGCTTCGTAGTGCTGCATCAGAGGCGTCACTGAAATGCCGTGCACGATGATGGACGCGACTATCACCGCCAGGGTGATCGACAGCAGGCGTTCGGCCAGTGCCGGCTGGATATCGTGGTTGATGGCGTAAAGCAGGTAATACAGCGAGCCAATGCCGCGTATGCCAAACCAGCTCATTAAATTGCGTTGTGATCCACTGACATGTGTGCCGATCAATCCGGCGTACACCGCCAGCGGCCGCACCAGCAGGAACAGCACGGGCACAAACCACAGCACAGCGCGTTCAAATTCAACCGTCGCCAGCAACACGCCAACGGCCAGCACAATCGCGACTTCGACAAAACTTTCCAGTTGGCTGTTAAAGCGCTGCACGGCATTCATCATGTTGGCAGGCGCTTCGGCCCCTGCGGCCGCCTGCTCTTCAGGGGTCAATTCGAAGTCGGAGTCCTGCGTTTCGGCTTGCGCGACCTGCGCAAGCGACGAGCCTTCGTCGATACGACGCAATGCCAGTCCGGCGGCAAATACCGCCAGAAAACCGTAGGTGTGGCAAAGCAGTGCAGCGCCATATGTCAGTGCAATCAGGCCAAGCGCGATAAATTCGTCAGACCGCAAGGCTTCCCGGTGGCGCATGCGCAAGTAGATGATGGCGCGGCCCACCAGCGTTCCCAGCAGGTAGCCCAGCCCCAGGCCGCCCGCTATCGCCCAAATCACGTCCACCGTCCACCAGCGCCACCCGGCTTCGCCCAGTTCATGTACGCCCAGCAATCCCAGGCCCAGCATCACAAAGGGAAACGCCGTGCCGTCGTTCAGTCCGCCTTCTCCGGTCAAGCCGAAGCGCAGGCGGTCACGGTCACCGGGATTGGAGACCTGGACATCCGAAGCCAGTACCGGATCGGTCGGCGCCAGGATGGCGCCCAGCAGTACCGCAGCACCCAGCGACAGACCGAGTCCATACACGCCCAGTGCCGTCACGACCACCACGGTCACGACCATGGAAACGGTGGCGAGTTGCACCGGAATTCGCCAGCGCCGGTCGCGCAGGGGCAGTTCGAGCTTCATGCCCGCGGTGAACAAGGAGATGAGTACGGCGATTTCGGTCAAGCGCTCCAGCAGTACCTTGTTTTCCAGTGCATCCAGCCGGAGCAATCCCAGCCCCATGGGGCTGACCGCCACACCAACGCCCAGGTAGAGCATGGCCGCGTTCAAAGGTAAGCGGGAGAGGTAGGAACTGCTCATCGTCATGGCAATCAGCAGCAGGCCGATGAGGAGGGCGCCCAGTGCAAAGGCGTTTGCTTCAACCATGAAGGGATCGCTGCAAACCGGTTGGCCGCCCTGAAGAGAGTGAAATCATCTTCCGAGCTTAATGCACGCTGCCTGGCGCCCGCCAGTGCCGCCTGCGCTGCCGCCGGGCGCGCCGGTTCATCAGATCAAGGAGCTCTTTGTGATAAAAAAGCCGTGCACGCCATCCAGTATTGGATATACAGCTATAAATAACATAGCAGTGATGGAGCCATCAGCCCTTGTTTTACCAGTCAACCAGGCTCAGTCCCACGCTCAGAACATTGCGCCGTTTGTTGTAGTCCAGCAAGCTGTCACCGTAACCGCTGAACAGCTGCATGTGGTAGCGCAGGCCGGTGTAGTTCGGCGATGCCGTGGGGGCCATCAACCAGTCCACACGGGTTGACCCGCGCGCTTGGCTGCGCAACGAGTGGCGCAGCGTGACGCCCACGGTGTTGGCCTTGTTGATCTGCCAGCTGCCGGTGAGTTCGGCGCGTCCAACGTAGTTTTCAATGCCCGGGTTGTTGTCGTCACCTGACGATTCGCGCATACGGTCCCAGATGCGGCCCTGCAGGCGGAGGCTGGAGTCAGGACCCAGTTCCTTTTCCGCCGCGCCCATCAGGTAGGTGCGGTTCCAGCTGCGCGACAGCGGATCGGACTGGCCGTTGGACTGGTGCACCAGCCCCAGGCCCGAGAGCCGGTAATTCCAGCCGCCGGGCAGCGCGATCTGGTGCGGGTAAATATAGACCAGCTCCGGCTCGTGATCGGTGGTTCGAAATGGCCGCGAGATATTGGCGCTGAACAGTTGCCAGTAGCTTTGCTGGGTGTAGCCAAACCAGAGCGAATCCTGGTCATCCTCGTCGGCTTCGCCGCTTTTGAGCAGTCCCTTGGCCACCTTGGTGCGCACCGACAGCTGGATCTTGGTTTCGGCGTGGCGGTAGGCCGGGGGTGCTGAAAAGCCGGTCTCTGGGGGCGTCACGCCGCCAGACATGACAAACGCCACCGAAATCGGCCGGTAGCCACGAATCGCAAAAGTGTCGCAATCGGTGCCGCGCTGCAGTTCCCAGAACCTGGACAACTCGGAATACTGGGTGTTGCGGCAGCCGATGGGCTTGCCGTCAGGCGCTTCGGTATTGAGCGACGGCAGCAGCAGGATTTCGGTGGCTTGCGTTCCGGTCGCCAGATTGGCCGGTGCGGTGGTCAGGGCCGCTGGTGGCGTATTCGGCGGCAACTGCGCATCGGCCCATTGCTGGTAACAGGCCAGCTGTGCGCGGGCGTCGTTTTTGATGGCCTGGCAGACTTGCCAGCCCAGACTGGCCGGCCGGTTGGCCGGCATGTTGACGGCCGGTAGGGCAGTCTGTGCTTGCGTCAGGCTGCCTGCCAGCAAGCCGCAGGCCAGCACAAGCTGGCTCAGGGGAGAAAGTTGGAGGGTCATGGGGTTCAGTGGGCCGGCATTTGAATAAAACCTGGGGGTCAAGTTCAGGGTGAGGGGAGTCGTGTCAGTGTGAAGGGAACATCAGCGGCATCGGGTGCGGCGCTTGCGCTGGTATCTTTCCAGCGGCCCTGGTAGACCCGGCCGCACGAGCCTGGTTGCATTTCACCGTTCCAGGTGCCGGTGATGCTGATCCTGTCGGACGACTCGTCGAGCAGCAGCATGCCTTCGTCAAGGTCGCCGGCCAGCGCAGCCTCGGCTGAGTGCCCGGCCATGGTCGGCGTGCCGGCAGCCTGTCCCAGGTCGCGGCTGACCGTGCCGGCCAGGCTTTCCGAGAATTCGGCATGGCGCTGGAGCCGCATGGTGGCCCGCTCGGGCAGTCCGGCCGGTGGATCGGTGAAACGGACGGCCCAGCGGCCATGCAACTGCTCGGCTTTCATGCCGAGCGCCGATGGGCATTCGGTTTTAGACCTGTTTTGGGCGCTGGCGCATGCTGAAAGGGTATTGGTAGCTATTAAAAAAATAGCAAATCGGAAGAGTCTGGAGTGCATGAATCTGGGGATGCCCTGGTCGGTTTTGCAATGACAGGCGATAGGAAAAGACGCCGTTTGGCTGCAGGTGCTGTAAATCACGGGCGGATCATGTTAGCCCAAACCGTAGTTCCGGTTGTCGCCCCGGCTGAACGCGCGCGGCCATGACCGCTGCCAACCCGTCGCCGCTGGCCAGCCGCGCGGTTTGAAAATCGCAGGCATCCCCGGTGCGTCTGCCTGTTATTTCCGTTTACCGGGCGTCGTAAGCCGCCTTGGCGGCCGCTGCTGCTGCCACACCGTCGGCGGCTTTCTTGGCGAATTCGGCGCGCAGGGCCTTGAGCTTTTCGCGCGGGTCTTCCTTGATGGTTGCCTTGTCCAGCGCCATTTCGGCAATGAAGCGGCTGGGAACGCCGGCTATCAAGTCGCGGCCTTTCTTGCGTTTGCGCAGCCAGTTCACCGCCAGCGTGCGCTGGGCGCGGGTGATGCCGACATACATCAGCCGGCGCTCTTCCTGCAGCCGCAGGGCGATGCTGTCGGTGTTGATGCCGTCGTCGTCATCGAGCTTGAAGGGCAGCAGGCCTTCGTTGACGCCGGCCAGCACCACATGCGGCCACTCCAGCCCCTTGGAGGCGTGCAGTGTTGACAGCGTCACGACGTTCTGGTCGCCTTCACGTTCGCTGATGGTCGAGAGCAGGGCAATCGTCTGCACCACCTCCAGCATGGTCTTGGTGGGTTTTTCGACCGTGGCACCGGATGCGTCGTCAATCTGCCCGCCGCAGCGCTGCGCCATCCAGTCGCAAAAATCCATCACATTGCTCCAACGCGCCGCTGCCACCTTTTCGCTGTCCTCGCCGTCGTAGAGGTGCTTTTCGTAGTCGATTTCCTTCAGCCAGTCGGTCAGGAAAACCCGCGCGTCCTCGGCGCCCACGGTGCGTTTGGCGCGGTATTCGAGGTCGTTCAGGTAGCGGCCGAACTCCTGCAGCGAACCGACTGCCTTGGCCGGCAACACCGAGTCCAGCGAATGGCTGAACAGCGACTCGAACAGGCTGAGCTTGTAGGTCTCGCCAAAGGTGTTGAGCGCGCCCAGCGTGGTGTGGCCAATACCGCGCTTGGGCGTCTTGATGGCGCGGATGAAGGCCGCGTTGTTGTCGTTGTTGACCATCAGCACCATCCAGCTGCACAGGTCCTTGATTTCGGCGCGGTCAAAAAAGCTTTGCCCGCCCGACACCTTGTACGGAATGTTCGCCTTGCGAAAGGCTTTTTCAAACGGCTTGGCCATGTGGTTGGCGCGGTAGAGCACGCAAAAGTCTTTCCATTCGCGGTATTGCTGGCCTTCGGTCTGCAGGCTGCCTTCGGCGCGCAGGCTCTGGATGCGCGCCACCACGCGCTCGGCCTCGTGCTCTTCGCTGTCGCAATCGACGACCCGCACCGGCTCGCCTTCCCCCAGTTCGCTGAAAAGGGTTTTGGGGAACAGCTTGGGGTTCGGGCCGATGACGTTGTTGGCGGCGCGCAATATCGCGCTGGTCGAGCGGTAGTTCTGCTCCAGCTTGACGACTTTCAGCGTCGGAAAGTCCTGCGGCAGTTTTTTCAGGTTGTCCAGCGTCGCGCCGCGCCAGCCGTAGATCGACTGGTCGTCGTCGCCCACTGCCGTGAAGCGGCCGCGCGCGCCGACCAGCAGTTTGAGCACCTCGTACTGGGTGGCGTTGGTGTCCTGGTACTCATCGACCAGCACATGGCCGAGCGCCGCCTGCCACTTGCTTCGCACCGCCTCATGCTCTTGCAGCAGTTTCAGCGGCAGGCCGATCAGGTCGTCGAAATCGACGCTCTGGTAGGCGCTCAGCCGCTCTTCGTAGTTGGCCATGACCCGCGCCACCAGCCGTTCCTCGTCGCCGCTGGCCTGCGCTTCGGCCTGCGCGGCGTTCAGCCCCTGGCTTTTCCAGGCGCTGATGGTCCACTGCCACTGGCGCGCCGTGGCCACGTCGGTGCTGCCGCCCGCGTCTTTCAGGATGCTGGTCACGTCGTCGCTGTCGAGGATGGAAAACTGCGGTTTCAACCCCAGCGCGGCGCCGTCTTGCCGCAGCATGCGCACGCCCAGCGCGTGAAAGGTGCAGATCAGCACGCCCTTGGCCGGCTTGCCGATCAGGCTCTTGGCGCGCTCGCGCATTTCGGCGGCGGCCTTGTTGGTGAAGGTGATGGCGGCAATCTGCTCGGGCCGCATGCCGGTCTGGATCAGCCGGCCGATCTTGTGCGTGATGACCCGCGTTTTGCCCGATCCGGCGCCGGCCAGCACCAGGCAGGGGCCGTGCAGGTAGTTGACGGCTTCCTGCTGGGCCAGGTTCAAGCCGTGGGCGATGGGCGATGCGGGGGGGGCTGAAGACATGCGGGCAAGGAATCTGGAGGGTGCAAACAAGCGCACGGGAATAAAGACCGGAGACAAGGCGGGCAAACAAGCCCGAAGCAGCGGCCATCATAGCCAGTCGCCTGAATGCCGGCACGGCCGGAGACAATACGCGCTGTGCTCAACATCCTTGCCGTCACCTTTCCCTTCTTTGCGCTGGTGCTGTGCGGCTATGTCGCCACCCGGCGGGCGCTGTTGCCGCAAGCCGCCATTCCGGGGCTCAACAGCTTTGTGCTGTATTTCGCGCTGCCGTGCATGTTGTACCGTTTTGGCGCCAGCACGCCGATTGCGCAGCTGCTGGATTTCAGCCTGGGTGCGGTCTATCTGCTGTGCGCGCTGCTGATGGTGGGGCTGACGATCGCGCTGACGCGCAAAGGACCGATCGGCTGGAACGATGCCGCGTTCGGCGCGCTGGTCGCCGCTTTCCCCAATACCGGCTTCATGGGCGTGCCGCTGCTGGTGGCGCTGCTGGGCGCACAGGCTGCCGGGCCGACGATTGTCACCATCGTCATCGACATGCTGGTCACGTCGTCGCTGTGCATCGCGCTGTCGCGGCTCGATGGCGCTGACGAGCTTGGCGCGGCACGGGCCGCCAAGCTGGCGCTCAGGGGCGTGGTGGTCAATCCCTTGCCGTGGGCGATTGCCCTGGGCGCGCTGGCTTCCGCCATGGGCCTTGCGCTGCCCGGGCCGATCATGGGAACCGTCGGCCTGCTCGCCGATGCCGCCTCGCCGGTGGCGCTGTTTACGATTGGCGCGGTCCTGGCGCGCTCCCAAATAAATAGCAAACTACGCATACCTGCCGTGCGCTATGTGCCTGTGGTGCTTATAAAGCTGGTGCTTCACCCGTTGCTGGTCGGCGGCGTGGGAATGGGCGCCATCGCACTGGGCCTGCCGCTGGAGCGCTTTGGCCTGACCGTGCTGGTGCTGGTGGCGGCCCTGCCCAGCGCCAGCAATGTGTCCATGCTGGCCGAACGCTTTGGCGCGGACAACGGGCGCATTGCGCGCATCATTTTGCTGTCAACGGTGCTGGCGTTCTTCAGTTTTTCGGCGGCGGTGACCTTGCTGGTGTGAGCCGGCTTACTGCAGCAACTCCAGCAGCGTGCGCGCGACCACCTTGGTGGCGCGGCGCAGGTCTTGCAGCACCAAATGCTCGTCGGCGCGCTTGGCATTGCTTTCAAACACGGTGCGCGGGCCGGCGCCGTAGATGGCGGCGGGAATGCCGGCCGCGCCAAACAGCCGCACATCGGTGTACAGCGGCGTGCCCGACGTGGGAACCGGCTCGCCCGACACCTGCTCGCCATGCTTTTGCAAGGCCTGCACCAACTCCGCATTGCGGTTGTCCGGCTTCCACGCCTGGGCCATCAGCAGGCGCTTGATCTCGACCGTGAGGCCGGGCAGGGTGGCGGCCGCCTCGGCAATGACGCGGCGCACCGTGGCCTCGACCTCGGCCGGGTTCTCCTCGGGAATCATGCGGCGGTCCAGCTTGAACACGACCTTGCCGGGCACGACATTGGTGTTGGTGCCGCCTTCGATGCGGCCCACATTGAGGTAGGGATGCGTGATGCCTTCGACCTGCGAGGTGATGGATTGGTAAAGCTGGTTTTGCTGGTACAGCGCCGTGAGGATGGCGTTGGCGCCTTGCAGCGCGTCGATGCCAGTGTGGGGAATGGCCGCATGCGCCATCTTGCCGTGCACGGTCACTTCCATTTGCAGGCAGCCGTTGTGGGCCGTGATGACCTCGTAGGCAAAGCCGGCGGCAATCAGGAAGTCGGGCTGGGTCAGCTTGTGGCGCAGCAGCCAGCCGGGGCCGAGTTCGCCGCCAAATTCCTCGTCGTAGGTGAACAGCAGTTCGATACCACCCTTCAGTGGCAGGCCGAGCGCTTCCAGGGCGCGAACAGCAAAGGTGTAGGAGGCAAAGTCGGACTTGCTGACGGCCGAGGCGCGGCCGTAAAGCTTTCCATCAACGACCTCGGCGCCGTAGGGGTCGTGCGTCCAGCCGTCGCCCGGCGGCACCACGTCGCCATGGGCATTCAGCGCGATGGTGCGGCCTTCGCCGTAGTGGCGCCGAACCACCAGGTTGGTGATCGACTCCATGCCGTAGTCCTTGACTTCCTGGGCCGGCACCGGATGCTTTTCCACTTCAAATCCGAAACCCTGAAGCAGCTCGGCGGTGCGCTCGGCGTGCGGCGCGTTGTTGCCGGGCGGCGTGTCGGTGGGCACGCGCACCAGCGCTTGCAGGAACTGGACTTCTTCGTCAAAGTGCGCATCGACCCAGGCGTCAAGCGCGGGGTCGTGGTGGTTGTTGGTCATGGTTGTTCCGTGGCAAGTTGGTCTAGCAGGGCTTGGAAGGCACGCACGCACAGCTCGGTGTCGTCGTTGGTGATGGATTCCAGCGGGTTGTGGCTGATGCCGGCATTCAGGCCGCGCACAAACAGCATCGCCTGCGGCATGATTTCGTGCAGCTTCATGGCGTCGTGGCCGGCGCCGCTGGGCATGCGGAACACCGGCAGGCCCAGCGTCTCGACGGCGCGCTCCCAGCGCTGCTGCCATTCGGGCGCGCTGGGCGCGGCGGCGGCGCGCATGGTTTCTTCCAGCTTGTAGTGCAGGCCGCGACGCTGGCAAATGGCTTGCAGTTCGTGGCGAACGTCGGCAGCGCAGGCGTCGCGCACTTCATTGGTGGTCGCGCGGATGTCCAGGCTGAATTTGCAGCGGCCCGGCACGACGTTGATCGAGCCATTGGGCACCTCGAGCATGCCGATGGTCGCCACCAGGTGCGCCACGCTGGCGCCACGCTTTTCGACATACAGCGCCAGCTCGGCGGTGGCGGTGGCCGCATCGCGGCGGCGGTCCATGGGCGTGGTGCCGGCGTGGCTGGCCATGCCGATGACCTCGCCAAGATAGCGCACGCTGCCGTTGATCGAGGTGACGATGCCCAGGGGCAGGTCGATTTCGTTCAGGACGGGGCCCTGCTCGATGTGCACCTCGACAAAGCCGAGGTAATCGGCCGGATCGCGCTGCAGCCTGGCAATGTCGTCAACGCACAGGCCGGCATGCGCCATCGCTTCGCGCATGGTGATGCCATCGGCGTCTTTTTGCTCCAGCCAGCGCATGTCAAAGTGGCCGGTCAGTGCGCCCGAGCCCAGAAACACCGCCTTGTAGCGCTGGCCTTCCTCTTCGGCAAAACCGACGACCTCGATGCCGAACGGCAGGCGGCGCCCCTGGCGGTGCAACTCGCGCACGCAGGCCATCGGCACAAAAATGCCCAGGCGACCGTCGTACTTGCCGCCATTGCGCACCGTGTCGTAGTGCGAGCCGGTCAGCAGCCGCCGGGCCTTGGGGTCGCTGCCGTGGTAGACGCCGACCACGTTGCCAACCGCATCGATCAACACGTCGTCAAAGCCGCAGTCCTCGCGCATCCCCTTGGCCAGGCGCTGGGCGCAGGCGCGGTGCGCATCGGTCAGGTAGGTCACGGTCAGCTCGCCGCGCTCGGCGTAGCCGGGGTCGCTGTGGGTGCTCAGGCGCTCGTGCCAGTCCCACACCAGGTTGCCAATGTCTGGCGAGTGGCCGAACTTGTCGTTCAGGCGGATTTCGGCGATGCGGTGGATGTTGCGCAGGCACTCGGCGAGCTCGAACTCGGGGGGGTTGTCCAGCCGGCGCGCCAAGGTCGCGATGATCTCGGCCTTGGGCAGGCCCAGGCCGCGCGGACCACGCACCGCCAGGATGAAGGGAAAGCCGAACCGGGCGTTGTAGTCGGCATTGAGCTGCTGGATTTGCGCGAATTCTTCCGGCGTGCAGTCGGTCAGGCCGGCCTTGCCCTGCTCGTTCGTCGACTCGGCCGTCAGCGTTTGGCTGACCATGGCCTTGCCGGCCAAGTCGGGGTGGGCGCGAACCAATGCAAGCTGGGACGCGCGTGCGGCATGCCGCACCACCTGGACCAGCGCCAGCTTGAGCGGCTCCAGGCTGAGAAAAGGGCGCTCGGCCCAGGCTTGCTCTGCGATCCAGGGCGAGTGCTCGTAAGTGCCGTCGAGCAGTTGGACAAATTCGGCCTGCGAGGCGGCGTTGAGTTGGGTCAAGGTGATCATTGGGCGGGCCAGACAAAGGCCGTGTCAGGGTTGAAGGGATGCGCCTGTTTCCAGTGGCGCGCGATGTCGATGCGCCGCGTCACCCAGACGCGGTCGTGTTGTTCGATGTGGTCGAGAAAGCGCTGCAGCGCGCGCATCCGGCCCGGGCGGCCCAGGATGCGGCAGTGCATGCCGATGCTCAGCATGGCGGGCCGCTCGTCGCCTTCGGCATACAGCACGTCAAAGCTGTCGCGCAGGTAGGTGAAGAAATCATCGCCCTGCGAAAAACCCTGCGGCAGCGCAAAGCGCATGTCGTTGGTGTCCAGCGTGTAGGGCACGACGAGCTGCGGCGCCAGTGAGCCGTCGGTTTTTTCGACATTCAGCCAAAAGGGCAGGTCATCGCCGTAGTAGTCGCTGTCGTATTCAAAGCCGCCATCGTCGGCCACCAGCCGGCGCGTGCGCGGGCTGTCGCGCCCGGTGTACCAGCCCAGCGGGCGCTGGCCGGTCAGGCGCTCAATGGCCGCCATGCCGCGCGCCATGTGTTCGCGCTCGGTTGCTTCGTCAATGCCCTGGTAATTGATCCAGCGCCAGCCGTGGCAGGCGATTTCATGGCCGAGTTCGCAAAAAGCCGCCGTCACCTCGGGGCAGCGCTCCAGCGCCATGCCGACGCCAAACACGGTCAGGGGCAGGCCGCGCTTTTCAAACTCGCGCAGCAAGCGCCACACGCCGGCGCGCGCGCCGTATTCGTAGATGCCTTCCATGCTCAGGTGGCGCTCGGGGTAGGCCGGCGGGCTGGCCATCTCGGACAAAAACTGCTCGCTGCCGGCGTCGCCGTGCAGCACCGAGTTCTCGCCGCCTTCCTCATAGTTCAGCACGAACTGCACCGCAATGCGGGCGCGGCCGGGCCAGGCGGCATGCGGCGGGTTGCGGCCATAGCCTTTCAGATCACGCGGGTAGGCGCGATGAATAGGGGTGTCAACATTCATGTGAGGGTCCATCAAAGAGGCCGAAGCGCATCGGCAAGGTCCGTGGAATTGGGGTTGAGCCGCAGGTTGCGTTCGACATTGGCTATGTGGTGCTCCATCAGCCGGATCGCCGTGCGGGCATCGCGCTTTTCGAGCGCGTCCACGATGTGCAGGTGCTCGTCCTGGGAGTGCACGGCGGAATGGGCTGACTGGTACATCAGCGAAATCAGCGACGAGCGGCTGAGCAGATCGGCCAGCAACCGGGCCAGCACCTCATTGCCCAGCAGGCGCGCGAGCAGCACGTGAAAGTCGGCCAGCAACCGTGTGCGGCCCGGCACATCGGTGCGGTGGATGGCGTCCTTCTCGTCACGCAGGTGGGCGCGCAGTTGCACGATGTGCGCATCGGTGATTTGCGCGCAGAGCTGGCGCACCATCGCGGATTCGACCATGGCGCGGACTTCAAACACCTGGCGGGCCTCCTCAATACTGGGCATGGCGACGGACGCGCCCCGTGCCGGCTCAAGAACGACCAGGTGCTCCCGGCTGAGCTGATTCAAGGCCTGGCGCACGATGGTGCGCGAGACGTCAAAAATGTCAGCGATCTTTTGTTCGGTGAGCTTGGTGCCGGGCATCAACCGGCGCTCCACGATGGCGGCCGTGATCGACTCCACAATGCGTTGCGTCGAGCCGGGCCGCGCCGCCTGTTCCTTGGCCCCGACGACCTGAAGATGGTGAAGACGTTTCATAAATGTGTGTGCTTGGCTGTTCGTTGGTGTTTTCAAAGTGTATACAATTTATTTCAGTGAAACAAGTTTTTATCACTTCCACGGCCCTGATGTTCGGGAAGCGTGTCAGTTTCGTTGTGTTTTAAAAAAAGGAGAATTTTTATGGGCCATCTCAGTACCCATGTGCTTGACACCATGAACGGTTGCCCTGCTGCCGGCATGACGGTGACACTGCAGCGCGTCAAAGGCGAAAGCTTCGAGACCCTCAAAACCCTCACCCTGAATGCCGATGGCCGCAACGCGGGCGGGCCGCTGCTGGACGCCAGCGCCATGGCTGCCGGGCGTTATCGGCTGCTATTCGACGTTGCGGCCTACTTCCGTGCCCGTGGCGTCGTGCTGCCCGAGCCGGCCTTTGTCGATGTCGTGCCGATTGATTTTGGCATCGCCGACGCGCAGGGCCATTACCACGTGCCCTTGCTGGTGACGCCCTGGACCTACGCGACCTACCGGGGCTCCTGAGCGTCGGCTGGTTGGCCGGGTTCTTGCATGATTAGCGGCAATGTAGAATTTTTTACACGATGCCGGGAAAACCCTGTGAATTCGCGTCTTGAAAACTGTATACATTAATTCCACGTCGCCGCGGAGCCCGCGTCCGCTGGCCCTTTGGGGGCTGGTCTACCCGGTTGCGATGTCCACTCCTTAGAGAGCCCGCAGTGGTAAGGGGAAAGCGCAGCGCATGGCGGCTGTGCATTCCTTGACTGTGAGCGCGCAAATGGATACCGCATACCTTCTCGACTGGGCCAACCTGCTGCTGCGCTGGGCCCATGTCATCACGGCGATTGCGTGGATCGGCTCGTCGTTCTATTTCGTCTTCCTGGACAGCAGCCTGACCCCACCCGAAGACCCGGAACTGGTCAAAAAAGGCGTGGACGGTGAACTCTGGGCGGTGCACGGCGGGGGCTTCTACCACCCGCAAAAGTACCTGGTCGCGCCCAGGCAGATGCCCGAGAACCTGCACTGGTTCTACTGGGAAAGCTACTCCACCTGGCTGACCGGCTTTGCGCTGTTCACGGTGCTCTACCTGTTCAATGCGGCCACTTTCCTGGTCGATAAAAGTGTGTATGACTGGTCGGCCGGTGCGGCCATTGGCGCTGCGCTGGGCTTCCTGGTGGCGGGCTGGGTGGTGTACGACACCATCTGCCGCACCTTTGGCCGGCGCAAGAACGGCGAGCTGATCGTCGGCAGCTGCCTGCTGGTCTTCGTGGTGTTTGCCGCCTGGCTGGCTTGCCAGCTGTTCGCCGGCCGGGCGGCCTTCTTGCTGGTGGGCGCCATGCTGGCCACCACCATGAGCGCCAACGTGTTTGTCTGGATCATTCCCGGCCAGCGCAAGGTGGTGGCCCAGCTCAAGGCCGGCCTGCCGGTCGACCCGGTCCATGGCTGGCGCGCCAAGCAGCGCAGCGTGCACAACACCTATTTCACGCTGCCGGTGCTGATTGCCATGCTGTCCAACCATTACGGCTGGCTGTATTCGGCCAAGGGCAACTGGCTGGTGCTGGTGGCCCTGATGCTGGCCGGCGCCTTGATCCGCCACAGCTTCGTGGCCCGGCACAAGGCCGGGGTTCAGGGCAGGCGCGCGCCCTGGGAATATGCCGGTCTGGGCGCGGCCATGCTGGTCGCGCTGGTGGTGTGGATGGCGCCGCCGCCGCCATCGGCCGCTGCCGTTGCGGCGGCGGGCAAGCCGGTCAATTTTGCTGAAGTCAAGACCGTCATCGACCAGCGCTGCGTCCTGTGCCACAACGCGCAGCTGCAAAGCAAGGGCGTGGCCCTGCACACCCCCGAATTGGTCAAGCAGCATGCCCAGGCGCTGTACCAGCAGGCGGTCGTGCTGAAGATCATGCCCATGAACAATGCCACGCAGATCACCGACGACGAACGCGCCGTGCTCAAGCACTGGTTCGAGGCTGGCGCCCCGGTCAACTAGACCGGCTGGCGCACCACCGCATCCGGCACCGCATTCCAGGCGGACACCGCCCCCGGCCCGTGGTGTGAACGGGCTTTTTTCCAGCCTACCCCAAAACGACCCCCAAGGAGACAAGCATGACCCCTGACACCGTGCATCCGGTAGATGAAAAGCTGCCCATCGGAAAACTCACCGCGCTGGGCCTGCAGCATGTGATGGTGATGTATGCCGGCGCCATCGCCGTGCCGCTGATCGTCGGCCGCGCGCTGAAGCTCTCGCCCGACCAGGTTGCCCTCTTGATCTCGGCCGACCTGTTTGCCTGCGGCATCGTCACGCTGATCCAGTCGCTCGGCTGTGGCCGCTACTTCGGCATCCGGCTGCCGGTGATGATGGGCGTGACGTTTGCCGCCGTCGGGCCGATGGTGGCCTTTGCCAATGCCATGCCCGGCGTCGAGGGCGCGCGCGCCATCTTTGGCGCCATCATCGGGGCGGGCGTGCTGTCGATGCTGATCGCGCCCATGGTCAGCCGGCTGCTGCGCTTTTTTCCGCCGGTGGTCACCGGCACCATCATTGCCATCATCGGCATCAGCCTGATGCGGGTCGGCGTGGGCTGGGCCGTGGGCGGGCCGGCGCAACTGGCGCAAACGGTCGATGTGCCCCAACTGGTGGCCATGGTGGACAGCGCCAAGGCGGCGGCCGCCACGGCTGCCGCCTCGGCGCCAGCGGGCGCAGCGGCGCCGGCGCTCAAGCTGCCCGGGCCGATCCCGATGCTTGACAACCTGGCCTATGGCGCGCTCGACAACCTGGCGATTGCCGCCTTCGTGCTGGGGGTCATCTTGCTGCTGGTCAAGTACATGCGCGGCTTCGTGGCCAACATTTCGGTGCTGCTGGGCATGGCCGCCGGCTGCGTGCTGGCCCTCTCGCTGGGCAAGATGAACTTCGACAAGGTCGGCAAGGCGCACTGGTTCGATGTGGTGACGCCGTTTGCCTTTGGCCCGCCGACGTTTGACCTCGTGATGATCCTGACCATGACGCTGGTGATGGTCGTGGTGATGATCGAGTCGGTCGGCATGTTCCTGGCGCTGTCGGACCTGACGGGCAAGAAGGTCAGCCAGGCCGAGATGTCGGCCGGCCTGCGCACCGACGGCCTGGGCACGCTGATCGGCGGCATCTTCAACACCTTTCCCTACACCAGTTTTTCGCAAAACGTCGGCCTGGTCGGCGTGACCGGCGTGAAGAGCCGCTGGGTCTGCGTGGCGGGCGGCGTCATCATGGTCATCCTGGGCATGCTGCCCAAGATGGCGGCCTTCGTCGAGTCGATTCCGATCTTCGTGCTGGGCGGCGCCGGGCTGGTGATGTTTGGCATGGTCGCGGCCACCGGCATCCGCATCCTGTCCACGGTGGATTACAAGGGCAACCGCAACAACCTCTACATCGTCGCGCTGGCCATCGGCTTCGGCCTGGTCCCGCTGGTGGCGCCGCGCTGGATGCAGCAGATGGCGCACAGCCTGCACCCGCTGCTCGAATCGGGCATCTTGCTGACCGCCGTGTCGGCGGTGCTGCTCAACCTGTTCTTCAACGGCGCCAAGGCCGACGTGGGCCGTTCCATCGAGGCGGCCAAACTGGCCGAGGCGCATTGAGTTTGGAAAAGCTTTTTGCTACTTAATCAATAGCTGCTGTCGCATGCTGGATATGCGCAAGCAGCGTATTTGATGCTGAAAAAGTGGTTTGCCGGCTGGAACCTATGCACTCCAGGAAATCCTGTGCCTGCGGGATCGCAGGCGGTGGGTTTCACATCGCCTGACGCCACCAGTCGCCCGCCAGCGCCTGCTGCAAAAAGCCGCTGAAGCTGGTGACCTTCAGCGGCACCAGCCTGGGCGAGGGAAACACGGCATGCACTTCCTGCCCGGGCAGTCCGTGGTCGGCCAGCACCGGCACGACGGCGCCATCGGCCAGCGACTCGCGCGCGACGTACCAGGGCAGCACCGCCAGCCCCATGCCCGCGCGCGCGGCCGCCAGCACCGCCGACAGGTTGTTCGAGCGCAGCGGCCCCCTGACCGGCACCGACTGCTTCTGGCCCGCCGGGCTGACCAGGCTCCAGCGGTCGTCGCCCTGCACGCTGCTGTACACCAGGCAAGCATGCGCCGCCAAATCGGCCGCGCTGCCCGGCGTGCCGCGCGCCTGCAGATATGACGGCGCCGCGACCATCAGCCACGGGTTGGTGCCCAGGTAGCGCGCGCCCAGCGTCGAGTCGGCCATCGGCCCCATGCGGATGGCCAGGTCAACGCCTTGCTCGACCAGGTTCACGTAGCGGTCGTCAAAGCTCAGGTCCAGCGTGATGTCCGGGTGCTGCTGCATGTAGCGCAGCACCAGCGGCACCACCACGCGCCGCCCGAACGCTACTGAAGTGCTGATGCGCAGGTTGCCGCCGACCTTGCTTTGCTGCAGCGTGGCCAGGTTGTCGGCCTCCTCAATCTCGCGGGCGATCAGCTTGCATTTTTCATAGTAGAGCGCGCCCACCTCGGTCAGCGTCACGCCGCGGGTCGAGCGGTGCAGCAGCCGTGCGCCCAGGCGCTGCTCCATCGCGGCCACCGCCTTGGTGGCGGTGGGTTGGGTGATGCCGGTTTCCTGGGCAGCCTTGCTGAAGCTGCCGGTTTCAACGACGCGAATGAAAAGCGCTATGCCGGTGACTCTGTCCATGGGCCTGACTTTAATCGCCCGGCGCGCTGGCCTGCTTTCTTTATGCCGCCACGGAATAGGTCTTATCGGCTGAACAGGGTTCTCAAGCCGGTGCATCGGGCGAATGATGGAGCCATTCACATTTACACAAGGAGACAAGCAATGGCAAAAATGAAGGCCGCAATGGCCGCCGTTCTGGTGATGGAAAAAGAAGGCGTGACGCAGGCCTTCGGCGTGCCGGGCGCGGCCATCAATCCGCTGTATGCGGCGATGCGCGAGCGCCAGTCGATCGCCCACATCCTGGCGCGCCATGTCGAGGGCGCCTCGCACATGGCCGAGGGCTATACCCGCGCCAAGGCGGGCAACATCGGCGTGTGCATCGGCACCTCCGGCCCCGGCGGCACCGACATGGTCACCGGCCTGTACTCGGCCAGCGCCGACAGCAGCCCGATCCTGTGCATCACCGGCCAGGCGCCGCGCGCCCGGCTGTACAAGGAAGACTTCCAGGCGGTCGACATTGAAAGCATTTCCAAGCCGCTGACCAAATGGTCTTACCTCGTGCGCGAACCCGGCCAGCTGCCGCGCGCCTTTCAGCAGGCCTTTCACCTGATGCGCTCGGGCCGGCCCGGCCCGGTGCTGCTCGACTTGCCCTTCGATGTGCAAATGACCGAAATCGAGTTCGACATCGACACCTACGAGCCGCTGCCGGTGTACAAGCCGTTTGCCTCGCGCAAGCAGATCGAGAAGGCGCTGGATATGCTGGCCCAGGCCGAGCGGCCGCTGATCGTCGCTGGCGGCGGCATCATCAATGCCGATGCGTCTGACTTGCTGGTCGAGTTTGCCGAGCTGACCGGCGTGCCGGTGATCCCGACGCTGATGGGTTGGGGCACGATTCCCGACGACCATCCGCTGATGGCCGGCATGGTCGGCCTGCAGACCAGCCACCGCTACGGCAATGCGACCCTGCTGGCCAGCGACTTTGTGCTGGGCATCGGCAACCGCTGGGCGAATCGCCACACCGGCTCGACCGAGGTGTACTGCAAGGGCCGCACCTTCGTGCATGTGGACATCGAGCCGACGCAGATCGGCCGCGTCTTCACACCCGACCTGGGCATTGTGTCGGACGCCAAAGCGGCCCTGCAGCTGTTCGTCGATATCGCCCGGGAGCGCCAGGCGGCCGGCAACCTGCCCAGCCGCGCCGACTGGGCCGGCCGCTGCGCCGAGCGCAAGCGCCTGATGCACCGCAAGACGCATTACGACAACATTCCGATCAAGCCGCAGCGCGTCTACGAGGAAATGAACAAGGTGTTTCCGCGTGACACGGTGTATGTGAGCAACATCGGCCTGAGCCAGATTGCGGCGGGCCAGTTCCTGAACATCTACGGCCCGCGCCAGTGGATCAACTGCGGCCAGGCCGGCCCGCTGGGCTGGTCGATGCCGGCAGCGCTCGGCGTGGTGGCGGCCGACCCGACCCGCACGGTGGTGGCCATCACCGGCGACTACGACTTTCAGTTTTTGCTGGAAGAGCTCGCCGTCGGCGCGCAGTTCAAGCTGCCCTATGTGCATGTGCTGGTCAACAACGCCTACCTGGGCTTGATTCGCCAGAGCCAGCGCGGCTTTGACATGGACTTTTGCGTGCAGCTGGCGTTTGACAACATCAATGTGCCGGACTCGGACGACAAGCTGCGCAGCTATGGCGTGGACCATGTGGCCGTGGTCGAAGGGCTGGGCTGCAAGGCGCTGCGCGTCAAGGACCCGGCCGACATCGAGGCGGCGCTGCGCCAGGCGCGGGTCATGGCGGCCGAGCACCGGGTGCCGGTGGTGGTCGAGATCATCCTGGAAAAAGTCACCAACATCGCCATGGGCGTGGAGATCGACAAGGTCAACGAGTTCGAGGACATCGACTGCCGCCATCCCGAAGGGCTCAAGGGCCTGGCGCTGGCCGGCTTGCTTGAATAGTCGCGGTGCCACCCCGTAAACCAATAACCCCAAGGACATTGACATGCCGCGTTTCGCTGCCAACCTCACCATGCTCTTCACGGAAGTGCCGTTTCTGGAACGCTTTGACAAAGCCGCCAAAGCAGGCTTCAAAGCCGTGGAATTTTTGTTTCCGTATGCCTGGCCGGCCGAAGAAATCCGCCAGCGCCTGGACGCCAATCATTTGACGCTGGTGCTGCACAACCTGCCGGCCGGCGACTGGGATGCCGGCGAGCGCGGCATCGCCTGCCTGCCTGAGCGGGTGTCGGAATTCCGCGAAGGCGTGGCTAAAGCCATTGTTTACGCCCACGCATTGGGCGTGCAGCAGCTCAACTGCCTGGCCGGCAAGGCCCCAGCCGGCGTGTCCGATGAAGTGCTGCGCCAGACCTTCGTCGACAACCTGCGCTTTGCCGCTGCCGAGCTGAAGAAGGCCGGTTTGCGCTTGTTGATCGAGCCCATCAACACCTTCGACATCCCGGGCTTCTACCTGAACCGCACGGCGCAGGCGGTGGCGATCCTGGACGTGGTGGGCGCCGACAACGCTTTCGTGCAGTACGACCTCTACCATGCCCAGCGCATGGAGGGCGAGCTGGCCGCGACGCTGCAGAAGTACTTGCCGCGCATCGGCCATGTCCAGCAGGCCGACAACCCGGGCCGCCACGAGCCGGGCACCGGCGAGATCAACTACGCCTTCCTGTTCGCGCACCTGGACCGCATCGGCTACGGCGGCTGGATCGGCTGCGAATACAAGCCCGCCACCACGACCGAAGCCGGCCTGGGCTGGCGGCAGCGGCTTGCGGATTGATCCCTCACCACAACAAGGAGAACACCTCATGACTTCACAACCCCTGAACATCGGTTTCGTCGGCCTGGGCGTCATGGGCGCGCCCATGGCCGGTCAGCTCATCAAGGCCGGCCACCAGCTGTTCGTCCACACGCGCGGCAAGATGCCTGCTGCGATTGCCGGCAGCAGCGCCACCCAGTGCGTGAGCGCGCGCGGCGTGGCCGAGCGGGCCGATTTCATGATCCTGATGGTGCCTGACACACCGGATGTGGAGGCGGCGCTGTTTTCCGACAAAGGCATTGCCGCCGGGCTGAGCGCCG
This sequence comes from Polaromonas sp. CG_9.11, assembly GCF_015752225.1. Classification (NCBI taxonomy): domain Bacteria; kingdom Pseudomonadati; phylum Pseudomonadota; class Betaproteobacteria; order Burkholderiales; family Comamonadaceae; genus Polaromonas; species Polaromonas sp. CG_9.11. The sequence goes on along the minus strand of NZ_JADOVE010000019.1, from coordinate 57,016 downwards.
GCAAGGTGGTGATCGACATGAGCTCGATCTCGCCGATCGCCACCAAGGCGTTTGCCCAAAAAATCAACGCGCTGGGCTGCGACTACCTGGATGCGCCGGTGTCCGGCGGCGAGGTCGGCGCCAAAAATGCCACGCTGTCGATCATGGTCGGCGGCCCGGAGGCAACCTTCGAGCGCGTCAAGCCGCTGTTCGCGCTGATGGGCAAGAACATCACGCTGGTCGGCGGCAATGGCGACGGCCAGACCGCCAAGGTCGCCAACCAGATCATCGTCGCGCTGAACATCGAGGCCGTGGCCGAGGCATTGCTGTTTGCGGCCAAGGCCGGGGCCGACCCGGCGCGGGTGCGCCAGGCGCTGATGGGCGGGTTTGCCGCGTCGAAAATCCTCGAAGTGCATGGCGAGCGCATGGTCAGGCGCACCTTCGCGCCGGGCTTTCGCATCGCGCTGCACCAGAAGGATCTGAACCTGGCGCTGTCCAGCGCCCGCGCGCTCGGGGTGGCCTTGCCCAACACCGCCATGGCGCAGGAGCTGTTCAATTCCTGCGTCGCCCACGGCGGCAAGGCCTGGGACCATTCGGCCATGGTCAGGGCGCTGGAGATGATGGCCCATTTCGAAATCGGCCAGCAGGCGGCTTGAGCCTTGGGGGAGGGTGGCGACGCAGGTTGACGTTTTACTCATGAATTGATAGCTGCAAACGCAATACAATCATGCGCAAAGGTCATTTTTCATTAAAAAAATTGTCGTGATCCGGTTGGGGCCGCTGGCGAGGCAAAGCCACAGCCCCTGGTCAGCCTTTTCCCGGCGCCTGCGGCATCGGCCGGGGGCGCTTATGCTGGCAGGCCTGTACCGGGCCGGGCGCCCGGCCATCCAACGTACCGGAGTTTCAACGACATGCGTTACCACCCTCTTGGCCGCACCGGCCTTTTCGTATCCGAGCTGTGCCTGGGCACCATGACGTTTGGCGGCGCCGACGGCATGTGGCGTCAGATCGGCGCGCTGCAACAAAACGACGCTGAAGCACTGATCGGCCAGGCAGTCGATGCCGGCATCAATTTCATCGACACCGCCGATGTGTATTCGGAAGGCGTATCCGAAGAAATCACCGGCCAGGCGCTGAAAAACCTCAAGATTCCGCGTGAACAGGTGGTCGTGGCGACCAAGGTGTTTGGCCAGACCGGCGAAGGACCGAATGGCCGGGGTCTCACCCGCAGCCACATCCTCGACGGCGTCAAGGCCAGCCTCAAGCGCCTGCAGCTCGACCACATCGACCTCTACCAGGTCCACGGTTTCGACCCCGCGACGCCGATGGATGAAACCCTGCGCGCCCTGGACCAGCTGGTGCGGCACGGCCATGTGCGCTACATCGGCGTGTCCAACTGGGCCGCCTGGCAGATCATGAAGGCGCTGGGCATGTCCGAACGCCTGGGGCTGGCACGCTTTGAATCGCTGCAGGCCTACTACAGCGTGGCCGGGCGCGACCTGGAGCGCGAACTCGTCCCGATGCTCAAAAGCGAAGGCGTCGGGCTGATGGTCTGGAGCCCGCTGGCTGGCGGCTTTTTAAGCGGCAAGTACAGCCGCGATTCGCAGGGCCAGGCCGAGGAAGGCAGCCGCCGCATCGCCTTCGACTTTCCGCCGGTCAACAAGGACAAGGCCTGGGACTGCATCGACGCCATGCGCCCGATCGCCGAAGCCAAGGGCGTGTCGGTGGCCAGAGTGGCGCTGGCCTGGCTGCTGCACCAGCCGCAGGTCACCAGCGTCATTGTCGGCGCCAAGCGGCCCGAGCAGCTGGCCGACAACCTCGCCGCCACCGGCGTCGTGCTCAGCCCGGACGAGTTGCGCCAGATAGGCGACGCCAGCGCGCTGGCGGCCGAATACCCCGGCTGGATGCTGGAGCGCCAGGGCGAATACCGGCGCAAGCAGATGGCGCCGGCGCTGCCAGGAAACGCCTGAGCGATTCGCCGGGGCTGAGGCGCTACCCTGGCTGCGCTACTGCATGAAGCCGATCCGGGACTTGCCGGCTGCGCTGCGTGGCAGGTCATCGACCTGCAACTGGCCCCGGCAGGCCAGCCGCGCATTGCCGAAAGCGGCCATCAGCGCCCGGCGCATTTCCCGGGGAACCAGGCCGGACAGCATGTCGAGCAGGTCGTCGGATGGCGCGTCATCAAAGCGCGAGCCCCAGTCGTGGCCGGCACGGATTGCCAAGTACAGGCGCAGCGCGATGTGCCGCGCCTGGGCCGGCGTGAGCGGCTGGATCTCGAACACATTCATGCGGTTCAAAATCGGTTTGGGAATGCCGCGCTCGTCGTTGGCGGTGGTGATCCACAGCACCTGGCTGGCGTCGATCGGCACTTCGGCGAACTCGTCGACGAAGGACGAAGCCGTGTCGTGTTCCAGCAGGCTGTACAGCGAGCCAAGCGGGTCGTACTGCGCGTCGCTGGCGGCCTTGTCGATCTCGTCGATCACGATGACCGGGTTGGCATAGCGGCCATCGACCAGCGACTCGAACACCTTGCCCGGCTTGGCGCCCTTCCACTGCGACGCGGAGCCCGACAGCAGCCAGCCGGCAGTGAGCGAACCCATCGACACCAGGTTCATGCCGGTGCCGATCAGGTCGGCCACCTGCCGGGCGAAATGCGTCTTGCCGATGCCCGGCTGGCCCAGCAGCAGCATCGGCGTGACCTCCAGGCCGTCGCTGCTGTCATGGCTCAGGGCGACATGGCGCCGCACGTCGTCGAGCACGTCGGTGAAGTTGGGCAGCGCGTCATACAGTGGCGCCATTTCAGGAATGCCGCTGGGCTTCATCTGGAAGCGCTCCGGGCCGCGCTCCAGCATGCGCTCATAGGTAGCGCGCAGGCTGTCGTGTTCGCGGGATTCGCTGCTCTGCAGCTTGCCCAGCTTGCGTTCGACATCGGCGATCTGGTAGACGCTGCGCACCTTGGCCACGGGTAGTGTGAAGGTAAGCGCCTGGGGAACGACTTGAATGGATTCCATCGAGCACTCCTTGTGGTTGAGCTGCGTGAACTTCATTCAAACACATCTTTGCTTTTTTCACCTCAAGGCATTTACAACACTCGGGGCCGGCTGGCCGGGAAGGGGCTGGCTGGCTGCAACCCCCCGCTGCAAGTGTGGCGCCGGCGCCTTGCCCCACATGCGGCGCCACAGCCAGGGCAGCGCCGTGGCCAGGTCCGGCCGCTGGCTTTCCAGCGTCGGCGCTGTGCCGCCCGCTGCCAGATCAGCAGGCTTGCCCAGGTTGAAGTTGAAGGTGTAGGCCGGTTCCTGCCCCATGCGCAGGTCCGTCACAAACAAGCGGCCGCTGGATTCCGAAAGACGGTAAAACCCTTGGCTGAAGTCCGCGATGCGGGCGACCGACGGTGCCTGGCCGTGCCGGTCCATGAGCGCTGCGCCCCGATCGTGCGCACGCCAGCGGATGCGCGGGGAGTCGTCCAGCAGCGAATAATGGCCTTCGAAATACTGCGTGGGCGTGGTCGCCACCAGCCGCCAGAGCAGCGTGTTGAACGGCGCGGGTGTGACCAGCAGCCCGCTGGTGGCGATGCCTTCGGCCTGAAGCGAGGCGCGCGCTATCTGCGTCGCCTGCTGCTGCGCCCCGACGCTCCAGCCCAGGTACAGCGTGCTCAGCACCAGGCCGGCCGCATTCCAGCGCACGCCGCGCCGGCTTTTCAGGCGCAGCGCCGCCACCACGCCGACAAGCAGCGGTACGGTGTAGAGCGGGTCGATGATGAAGATGCTGCCCACCGCAAACGGGTAGTCGCTGAAGGGCTGGAGCAACTGCGTGCCATACACCGTCAGGGTATCGAGCAGCGGATGCGTGAACAAGGCCAGCCACAGCGCCAGCCACCAGCGCCGCAACAGCGCTGGCTCGCCGTGCAGCCGGCTGACCCCCCAGGCCAGCAGCGGCGCCGCGAGGGTGAGAAACAGCAGCGAATGGCTTTCGGCGCGGTGGCGCGTCATGTTCAAGATGGCGTTGCCATGGTCGATGAAGGCGTCCAGGTCGGGCAGGGTGCCGGCCACGGCGCCCCAGAGTGCGGCCTTCCAGACGGCGGTGCGACGGCCCATGACGGCCACGCTCAAGGCCGAGCCGAGGGCGATTTGGGTGAGTGAATCCATGGCGGGCAGCTTAGCGCACGGCACCCGTCCAGCCGGGTGGCCCGCAGGATGGGCCGGCGATGGGGCGCGGCTTCAGGCCTGCACGATGATCGCAAAGCGCGCCCGCAGACTGTCCGTATCCGGCGCGAACGGCACGGTCAACGCGGCACGGCCTTGCGCGTTCAACTGCCGCCACAGAAAGTCACGTTCATTGCCCGGATCACCTGCCACGTAAAGCTGGGTGGTCAGCAGTTCCCGGCGCTCCAGCCGCACCTTGACATGGATGTGTGGTGTGCGCCCGCTGTACGGCGCCGGCCGCAGCGTGCGAAAGCGGTAGCCCCCGTCGCGGCCCACGGTCACGCGGCCAAAGCCCTGGAACGCCGGGTCGGCCCGGCCACCGTCGCCGGGGTGGTGGTAGTGGCCCGCCTGGTCGCACTGCCAGATTTCCACCACCGCGCCCGACACCGGCCTGCCCGCCGTGTCCCGCACCGTGCCTTCCACCCAGGCCGGCTGGCCGCGCGGGTAGGGGGCGTTGCCGTTGCGCAGCAGGTCAAAGTCGCTGTCGGCGGGCAGGGCCACCGGGTAGAACGGCCCTTCGGTCTGGCTGGGCGTCGGCTGGAGCGGGCGGGCCTGCGCCTGTCCGAAGCCAATCGGCGCCATCGTCGCGGCCAGAACGGCTGCGCCAGTGACGAGCAATGTTCGGCGCTTGCCTGGCGTACAGGCATGACGCGCGTCGAGGGGGCTGGGCATGACGGTCTCCCTTTGGTGGCCAAACGCGTAATTTACCCGCCTGCGCCCGGTCTGGCCAGCCAAGGGGCTTGCCAGAATCCGGGATGCTTTTTCCGGGTTCGTGCACGTTTGAGGCAAAGGGGTGTGCGCGTTGCGCGATGGGCCACAATACTGCATGCCAGGTCCGATGCACGCCCGCAGGCCATGCAAGCCATGCCGGCACATCCGGAGATTTCGCGACAACGCAACCAAGGAAACCGCGTGAGCATTGCAGGCAGCGAACTGACTCCTCTGTCAGGCCCGGCCCGGGAGCCCGCCGGTGATCGGCCTGTGCGGGATGCTTCACATCCAGGCGACGCAGCGTTTCGCCTGCTGGCAGATGCCATGCCCCAGATCGTCTGGACGATGCAACCCGATGGCCTGCACACCTACTTCAACCAGCGCTGGCTGGACTATTCCGGCGCTTCCCTGCAAGACAGCCTGGTCCACGGCTGGAGTCGGTCCATCCATCCCGATGATTGCGCGCAGGTCACCGCGCTATGGACCCAGGCGCGCGCCAGCCACGAAGCCTGCGAGGTGGAGTGCCGGCTGCGCCGCGTTGACGGCGTCTACCGCTGGATGCTCGGCCGCGCGGTTCCACAGCGCGACGCAGCCGGCCGTCCCGTCGGCTGGGTGGGCACACTGACCGATATTGACGAACTCAGGCAACGTACCGAGCTGCTGGACAAAAATCTCTACATGAGCCGGATTGCCGGCAGGGTGGCGCGCCTGGGCGGATGGACGATCGACCTTCCGGAGCGCACGCTGACCTGGTCGGACGAGAATTGCCTGATCCACGATGTCGCACCGGGCTACACGCCCACGCTGGACGAGGGCATCGGCTACTTTTCCCCCGAGCATCAGCCGCTGGTGACCAGCCATGTGCAAAATTGTGCCGAAAACGGCGTTCCCTATGAATTTGTGCTGCCCAAGTGCACGGCGACGGGGCGGCGAATCTGGGTGCGTTCGATGGGTGAAGCGGTGCGCGATGCCAGCGGAAAAATCGTTCGCATCCAGGGTGCGTTCCAGGACATTTCGCAGCAAAAGGAGGCCGAGGCGCGCGCGCTTTCCCTGGAGGCGCAGCTCACCGCCACGCTGGAAAGCATCACCGACGGCTTTTGCCTGATCGACCAGGACTGGAAGATCACCTTTTTCAACGGCCAGGCCGAGCGCATGCTTCAGCGCCGGCGCGAAGAGGTTCTGGGAAAAACCCTGTGGCAGGAGTTTCCCGAGACCCGGGGCACCCGCATGGAGCGCGAATGCCGCCTGGCCCTGCGGGAGCAGCGCACGACGCGCTTTGAAGCCTTTTACCCGCCGTTGAACCTGTGCATTCATTTTCATGTCTACCCCACGCAAGACGGGCTGGCGATTTACTTTCAGGACATCACCCGGCAGCGCGCAGAACAGTCGCAACTGCAGCTGCTGCAGACGGCGGTGTCACGCCTGAACGACATCGTCATCATCACCGAAGCCGTCGCGCTGGATGAAGGCGGCCGGCGCATTGTTTTTGTGAATGAGGCCTTTGAGCGCCAGACCGGCTACAGCCGCGAGGACGTGCTGGGCCAGACCTCACGGCTGCTGTGCGGGCCGAACACCCAGCGCTCCGAGCTGGACCGGATTTGCGCCGCCATGGCCGGGCGGGAAGCGGTGCGCGCGGAAATTGTGATCTACGCCAAGGACGCCAGCGAACGCTGGCTGGAAACCGACATCGCGCCCATCGCCGGCAAATCCGGCAAGTTCACCCATTGGGTGGCGGTCGGGCGTGACATCACCGAGCGCAGGCAGCAGCAGCAGGAAATCCTCAGCCTGAACAACGGACTCGAGGCGCGGGTGCTGCTGCGTACCTTCGAGCTGGAGCGGGCGAACCGGGAACTGGAGTCCTTTGCCTATTCGGTCTCGCATGACCTGCGCACGCCCTTGAGCAGCATCCATGCCTTCAGCCAGCTGGTGGTGAAAGTCGATGGCGGCCAGGTGAGCGCGAAAGGCCAGCATTACCTGGAGCGCATCGGGGTGGGCGTCAAGCACATGGGCGATCTGATTGAAGGCCTGCTGACCCTGGCCGATGTCTCGCGCAAACAGATCGAATCAAAGCCTGTCGATCTTTCGGACATCGCCCGGCGCATTGGGCGCAACCACCATGCGCAGGAGCCGGGGCGCCAGGCAGTGCTGCAGATCCAGGACGGCCTGAGTGCGCAGGGCGACGCCCGCCTGCTGTCGGTTGTTTTTCAAAACCTGCTGGGCAATGCCTGGAAGTTCACGTCCCGGGAGCCACTGGCGCGCATTCAGGTTGGCGGCGAGCCGGATTTCGACGGCAACACCGTCTTTTTTGTCAGGGACAACGGCGCGGGATTCGACATGGCTTTTGCCCCCAAGCTGTTCGGCACCTTCGAGCGCCTGCATTCGCCCGAGGAATTCTCGGGAACCGGCATCGGTCTGGCCACTGTCAAGCGCATCATTGAACGCCACGGAGGCCGCGTGTGGGCCGAAAGCACGCCAAACGAAGGGGCGGCGTTCTTTTTTACGCTGGGACGCACGCGAGAGGCGCTGCCGTGACGGGGTCCGTGTGCCACTGCCCTGCGACATTGCCCAGCCTGCTGGCCGCGTGGGCCTCGAGGGGGGCGATGCATCGTCCTGTACGCCTGGCGATCTAACCGATCCGCCCGCCAGTCGGTTCGAAGTCGGCCATCAGGGGGATATTTTCGTGCTGGGCCACCATTTCCAGCGCACGCTCGAAAAGCGCGCGTGCCGAGCCTGAAATGGCATGCAGGTGGGCATGCAGGTGCGCATCTTCCTCGTTTTTGTTCAGGCACTCCTGGCTGTATTGTTCAAAGCTTGCCAACTGCGCGATCAGTTCGGCGACATGCCTGGGGCATTCGCACAGCATGTTGCTTGAAATGCCTGCCACCCGCGACAGCGTGTCGTCAGAATATTTGCGCGGTGGAATCAGTGAGTCGGCGTGAATTCCGCCCAGGCTTTTGGCCGTGTCGACCAGCAGCACCGAACTGATCAGGTCGGACAACTCGTAGTCCGAGACCGGCCCGCGCCGCACCAGGGTGCCGGCCATCCGCATGGCTTGCACCACTGCTTCCTGGGCAAAGCCATAAACCACCACCGTATGCGCCACGCCCTGCTTCAATGCCAGTGCCTGGATTTGTTTGCGGATGCTGTCGTGCAGGGTGTTGACCTTGACCAGCAGGATCTGGGGCGGTTCCCGAAAACCGGCGGCGTCCGCCTGCGCCAAATCAGCAAAACTGTCGGTCACCCGCAGGCTGCTGCCCAGGAACTGCCGGATGAACTTTCCCGACGCCACACGGTCGGCAATTCCGGCGCCAATCACCGCCAGTGACACCGTGCCGGCTGGCTGCTTTGGCGCTTCAGGCGGTCTGGACAGCACCTTTTGTGGCTGCTGCAGCCTTTCCAGTGCCGCCGCCTCCAGGAGTGCAATCGTGCTGATGGCATGCCCCTGCCGGCTGAGCTCCTTGAGCAAACCGGCCTTGTGCACATCCTCCTGGCTGTAGAGCCGGTGCTTTCCCGTGGTTTTTGACGGGGAAAAGGCGTGGTGCCTGACTTCCCAGATGCGAAGGGTGGAGACAGGAATCCCCGTCATTTTTGCCAGCGCACCGATGCGAAAAGGGGTGTTGGTCAACACAGGGTCATTTTGAGTAGTTTTTTGCATGGCTATTTGCGTAGATTTCACTGTTTATAACTTAAAAATTCGATTTGTTTCGACTTTTTTTCGTTGAATTTGTTTTAATTGTGTAGTTTTAGCGTTAAGCTACGCATTAATATCTACTCAAAACCGGAAGGTCAATCATGTTGATTCCCAAAAGAACGCGGGTTGCCGTTGAATCACTGGTCTATATCGCTGCCAAAGGCGCTCGCCAGCCGATTCCTGCCCGGGAAGTGGCACAGGCCCTGAGCGTGTCGCTTGCCGGACTGGAAAGCATTTTGCGGGTGCTGCGCGAGCACCACCTCGTCTGCTCCTTCAAGGGGCCCGGAGGCGGTTACCAGGTGGAGGGTGACCTGAAAAAATTCACCGTCCTGGATGTGGTGAAGTTTTTCGAGGCTTCTCCGCCCAAGACGCGCAGCGGGTCTGCGTGCGACGATTTTGCCGTTGACTTCCACGAGGCCTGCAAGAGAGCGTTCAATTCGGAAAACCTACATGACCTGGTGAGCGCCGCAGCCTGTAGCGACCTTGCGCTTCCCGCAGCCAAGCCGCGCTTTGGTCTCCGGCCGCTGCCGTCGCCGGTCTTCCCGCGCGGGCCGAACTCTGTGTTCCAGCTGCATGCCTGTGATTCGGTGCTGCGCAAGAGCGCTGCCTGAGGGGGCGTCCCGATGCCAGAAAACAGGCTTGACCTGGACCGCAGGATACCTTGCGGGCAGGCATGGCAATGGCATGTGAGTCTTGATGACGATGAGGACCAGGTGCCGCGAAATCCTGGCCACCCCGGTCACCCGCTGGCACCCAGCCGGTTGGTCCGGTTCAACCCCGCATTGATTGCTCTTTTTTCAAAGGACCCGGCCCATGCTGACGCACCTCAGCGACCTGATCGTCGCCGCCAATGTAGGTATCATGCTGTTTTTCACCGTGGCCGTGGCACCCACCATTTTTGTCGTGCTGCCCCAGGAATGGGCAAGCGCCTATGTGCGCTCGTTTTTCCCTAAATACTATTTGTTTCTCGGCTTGAGCACGGCAGGCGCTGCGGCGCTGGCGGGCGTGGCGCTGGTGCAGGCCAGCCTGGTGGCGGTGGCGCTGGTCTTTTTCCTGAGCCGTTTCTGGCTGACGCCGCTGGTGAACCGGGCGCGCGACAACCAACAAGTCCAGCTTTTCAAACAGCTGCACACTCTGAGCGTAGCGCTCAATATGCTGCAACTGGCCGTGCTGGTCTGGATTCTGGTCAAAAGCCTGGGCACGGCATGACCTTGTCCACTACGACCAATGGCGCCCAGATGTCTTGCGAGGCGCTCACGGTGCTGTTCGACGGCGCTTGCCCCCTGTGCCGGCGCGAGGTCGGCGTCTACCAGGCGCTCAAACCAGCGCAGCCGGTGGCCTGGCTGGACGTCAGCAAGGCATCGGTCCCGCTCACGCTTGAGGACCGTGCCCGTTACCTGGCGCGCTTTCATGTGCGCCGGGAGGACGGGTCGCTGTTGAGCGGGGCGGCCGCGTTTGTGGCGCTTTGGCGGGTGATGCCGGGGTGGCGCTGGCTGGCGCGTCTGGCCATGCTGCCCGGCGCCACGCCGGTGCTTGAGCGGCTGTACCGTGGATTCCTCCGGGTTCGGCCCGGTATCCAGCGGCTGGCACGGGCATGCGACACCTCGCATCTGCCGGCTGGCCTGGTGGCCGACCTGCGCTCCGACCATGCTGGCGAAACCGGCGCCGTCTGGATCTACCGGGGCATGCTTTGCGTGACGCGCGATGAAACCGTGCGCAAGTTTGCCAGGCAGCACCTGGACACCGAGTTGCAGCACCTGCAGACAATGTCAGCCCTGTTGCCGCCGCTGCGCCGCAGCTGGTTGCTGGTGGCCTGGCGCGTGGCCGGTTTTGCCACGGGCGCCCTGCCAGCGGTCTTTGGGCGCCGGGCGGTATTTGCCACCGTTGCCGCCGTGGAGACATTTGTCGTGCAGCACTACGCGCATCAAATCGAGGCTCTCACGGCGCAGGCCGGGCAGGCCGCCCTGCGGCAGGTCCTGGTCGACTGTCAGCGCGATGAAGCGGCCCACCGCATCGAAGCCCAGGCGCATCTCGCGCATCCCCCGGGCGCATTTCTGGCCGGCTGGTGCACGGCGGTCGGCCGGGGCTCTGCGCTGGCCGTGACGCTGGCGCGCAGGGTCTGACCTGGACGCGTGCATTGGCATGACCCGAAGAAACTCGCCCAACGACTTCAAGGTGGCCGAAGACTTGAGCCGGCTGTCGGAAATCGTGGTTGACAAGCGCAACGGCAAGCGCGCAGAGGCCAAGGCCGGGCGTCGCAACCGCCACTATGAAAAGCAGTTCCTGGACAGTGCCGTCAAAACCGGGCTGTATCGGCAGACCAGCGACTAGCGCCGCGCAGGCATCCGGGCTGCCAAGCGCAGTGGGCTTGCCTCAAATCGCCAGCGGATCGACATCAATCGCCCAGCGCACCAGGCTTTTGAAGTCGGCTTGCCGGCGCGTTTCGAACAGCACCGGTTGCCAGGCGGCCAGAAAACCCTGCAGCGCCTTGCGCGACGGGCTTTCGACCAGCATCTGGGCGCGCTCGACATCGGCGACGCGCTGGATGGTCATGGGCACGGCCGGGTAGGGCGTGACGTGTTCATGGCCGGGCAACTGCTGCAGCTGGGCGGCATGGGCGGCAGCGTTCAGGAAGCCCTGGGCAACGTCCTGGGTCTTGGCATCGGCCCGGATGAGCGCTGAAAAGCCGAAAGGCGCCAGACCGGCGGCCTGCCGTTCGGCCAGTTCCCGGTTGGCAAAGGCTGGATAGTCGTGGCGCTTCAGGGCTTCAAACAGCGGGTGGTCGGGGTGAAAGGTCTGCACCCACATCTCGCTGGCGGCACTGTGGCGGGCATCGCGGCCGGCGCGGCCCGCCGCCTGCATCAACAGGCTGAACAAGCGCTCGGGCGCGCGAAAGTCGCTGGAAAACAGCGCGCCGTCGGGATTGACGGCCGCCACCAGCGTGATGTGCCGGAAGTCGTGGCCCTTGGCAATCATCTGCGTGCCGACCAGCACATCGACCTCGCCGGCATGCACGCGGGCCAGTTGCGATTCAAGCGAGCCCTTGAGCCGCGTGCTGTCGGCGTCGATGCGGGCAATGCGCACCGGCTCACCGTCGGGCCGCCGCACATCCGCCAGCAATTCGGCCAGGTGTTCTTCCAGCCGTTCGGTGCCGCGTCCGACCGGCGCGATGTCCACGTTGCCGCAGCTCGGGCAGGCGCGCGGCACGCGCTCGGTGAAGCCGCAGTGGTGGCAGCGCAGCGTGCGGTCGATCTTGTGGAACACGCGGTAGGCACTGCAGTGCGGACAGTCGCTTTTCCAGTCGCAGTCCAGGCAGGCCAGCACCGGCGCATAGCCGCGCCGGTTCAAGAAAATCATCGACTGCTCGCCACGCGCCACGCGCTGCCCAATGGCCGCCAGCAGCGGCGGCGCGATGACGCAGTGCCGGGGCTGATGGTTCATGTCCACGCGCCGGACCGTGGGCAACTGACCCGCCGCAGCCAGTATTTGCGTGGCGGGGACTACAGCCATGCCCGTATCAGGACTGTTCAAGCCAGGGCCGCAGAACCGGCTTTGCCGGGCTGCAGGCGCAGCGGCCCCTTCGGGGGGCAGCGAACCACCCGCAGTGGGGAGCGTGGGGGCGCCAATTCGTTCTTCCATGTCCAGGCGCTGGTAACGGCCGGTGATCGTCCCCTGCCAGCTTTCCAGCGAAGGCGTAGCCGAGCCTAGCAACACCCGGCAAATCTTGGCCTCCACGCGGGTCGTTTCGCATGCCGCCGTAGTTTCCAGCCGGGCGCGGTACACCGCCAGGTCGCGCGCCGAGTAGCGCGCGCCTTCTTGCTGCTTGTAGCTGGGGTCGTGTTCTTCGTCGACGACGATCAGGCGCAGGTTCGGCATCGAGGCAAACACCGCCATGCGCGTGCCCAGCACCAGCCGCGCCTGGCCCGAATGCGCGGCCAGCCAGCCCTTGAGCCGCTGGGCCGGCGTGAGGCCGCTGTGCATCGGCACGACGCGCGCGCGGCCCAGGTGGGCAAAGCGCGCTTCAAACCGGGCCTGCAGCTGCGGCGTGAGGTTGATCTCGGGCACCATCACCAGCACCTGCGCCTCGGGGTGTTCTGCCAGCACCTTGGCGGCGGCGCGCAGGTAGACCTCGGTCTTGCCGCTGCCGGTGGCGCCAAACAGCAAGGCGGGCCGCTGCTTTTCACTGGTTTCTGCATCAAATTGGGCTATTGCGCATGCCTGCTGGATGCTGAGTGCTATTAATTTGGTAATGTCGGGCGTGCCCTCGGTGGTGCTTGCCGGCCGCTTGAGCCGGCGTGCCAGTTGCAGGCCCGTGAGGTCGCGCAATTGCGGCGGCAGGGCCGCCAGTGCCACCTCGCCGAGTGAGCGCTGGTAATAGCCGGCGGTGAAAGTCACCAGCTGGCGCCAGGTGGCCGGCAGCGGGTCAAGCCCATCGAGCGCGCCGGCAATGTCGCGGATGCTTTTCTCTGCCATGTCGCCGCAGTCTGGCAGCGCGTCCCATACCACGCCCAGCACCTCGCGCCGGCCAAAGGGAACGCGCACCAGCGTGCCTGCGGCAAGCGGAACGGCGCTGCGGTAGGTCAGCGGCCCGGCGATGGCGCTGTGCGCCGGCGTGGCCACGACTATCAGCAGCCAGTGGCTCATAGCCGGTATCCTGAAGGGCGCCCGGCGGCAACAGCCCGACCACGGCAGTCGCTAAGTCCTTGATTTTTCACTGTTTTGGAGTTGTCCAGATTTTCTGTGGATAACTTTGTTGATAGCTTGTTGCAAGCGGCCGCAGAGCCTTGTAAATCAAGGCTTTCCTTAAACTGCCCGGCAAAAAGGCAATTTAAAGTTTCCATATAAATCAACAACTTACGTCTGCTATGGGTTTGATAGTACAAAGCCTGACCGAAGCTGGACCTTAAAAAGCTGTACCACAGGATTTGTGCATAAGTCTGTCGAACGAGGCTATTTTTTTGTGGTAAAGGGCGTTGAGGATGCCAGTTTTCAGCCCATCCGCAAGTGGCCGGAAGGTTTTCAGGCCTTGCTGGCGCGCAGCCTGCGCGATTGCGCATGCACCGCGTGAACCAGCACGTCGACGTTTTCCGGCGGCGTGAACTGGCTGATGCCGTGGCCCAGGTTGAAAATCTGGGTCGGTCCGGTCTGGGTCAGGTCGGTGTGCGGCGCGCCGAAGCTGCCCAGCACGGCAGCCACTTCGGCCTCGATCTGCGCCGGGTTGGCAAACAGCACGTTCGGGTCGAGGTTGCCCTGCAGCGCCTTGGCGTTCGGGCCGTTTTCGCCGACCAGCGCCCGCGCTCTGGCCAGGTTCACGGTCCAGTCCAGGCCCAGCACTTCGCAGTCGAGCTGCTTCATGGCCTCCAGCCACTGGCCGCCGCCCTTGGTGAACACCAGGCGCGGAATGATGACGCCGTTGTGCTCGCGCTTGAGCTGGCTCAGCACGCGCGCGGTGTAGGCCAGGCTGAAGGTGTGAAAGGCCGCATCGGCCAGCACGCCGCCCCAGCTGTCGAAAATCATCACCGCCTGCGCGCCGGCTTCGATCTGCGCGTTCAGGTACAGCGCCACCGCGTCGGCGTTGATCGCCAGCATCTTGTGCAACAGGTCGGGGCGCTGGTACAGCATGGTCTTGACCAGCCGGTAGTCACTTGATCCGGCACCCTCGACCATGTAGCAGGCCAGCGTCCAGGGGCTGCCCGAAAAGCCGATCAGCGGCACGCGGCCATTGAGCGCCTTGCGGATCGACGTGACCGCGTCGAATACATAGCGCAGCTTGTTCATGTCGGGCACTTCAAGCTTGTTGACGGCGGCTTCGTCGCGCACCGGCGTGGCGAACTTCGGGCCTTCGCCGAGCTGGAACGACAGCCCCAGGCCCATCGCGTCGGGCACGGTCAGGATGTCGCTGAACAAAATGGCGGCGTCCAGCGCAAAGCGCTCCAGCGGCTGCAGCGTGACTTCGGTGGCGTAGTCGGTGTTGGTCGCCAGCCCCATGAAGCTGCCGGCCTGGGCGCGCGTGGCCTTGTATTCGGGCAGGTAGCGGCCGGCCTGGCGCATCAGCCAGACGGGGGTGTGGGGAGTCGCCTGACGCAGGCAGGCACGCAGAAAGGTGTCGTTTTGAAGGGGTGCAAACATCAAGGGATTGTCTCAGGTGTGGGGAATGGATTGTGCTGGCCGCCCGGTCACATCGGATTTACCATGGGGCCATCGTTCTCATGGGAACGCGAATTCGACCGGGAAAGGAACCGTCATGCACATCAGTGACCAGGACTATTTTCGCAGCTGCATTGCCAGGGAACGCCATCTGGCGCAGCTGCTCGGCCACCAGCATATCGAGGAATGCTACGAAAGCGCCGGCACGCTCTGGGCGGGCAACCAGGCCCTGCCGCAGTGGACGCGCGACTGGCGCGCCTGCGGCCCGCTGATGACCGAGCACGGCATTGGCGTCAGCTACGAGCACGGGCCGGGGCCGGGCGGCCTGGCGCGCATCGGCAGCACCACGGTTCATTTGGCCGACCACCCGACGCGGGACCGGGCGGTGATGTACGGCGTTGTGAAGGAGCTGATCTTCCTGCTGGAGCATGGCAAGCTCGCCAAACCGCTGCTGGCCGCCTGATTCGTTTTGCTATCTTATCGATAGCTGTAGGCGCCCGCTGTCATTGCGCCAGGATGCTTAAACGCTTGCGGTAGCGTCAGGATGCCTGAGCAGCAGCCGCTCCAGCGCGTTGAGCGTGTCATAGGACTCGGCAAAGTCGGCAAACAGACCCGCATTGTCGGGTGCGGCCGCCTGGCCCTGCCAGCCGGCGCGAAACTGGTCAAACATCTCGCCGAAGCTTTTCCGCCCGTCGATGAGCCGCAGGATTTTTGCACCGTACTTGCCGGGGTTGACGGTGACCGAGACGCCTGAATGCTGGTGCGTGAGCCTGAAGGGCTGGCCCTTGTTGCTGCCAAAGACCTGCGCCGCGACCTCGCCGGTCAGCGGCTCATGGTAGAAAAACGGAACGTAGGCTGCATCGCCGTAGGGTGCGGTGCAGGCCGCATCCTGCGTCAGGTAAAGCGAATGGGTGATGAGGTTGCCGATCATCAGCTCGGCCATCTCGTACTGCTGGCGCCGGGGCAGGCGGCGCAGTTCGGCGGCCATGGCGGGCGGCTTGCTGCCCAGCACCATGTGCGGCAGGTAAGGCGAGCGGCCGCGCTGCACATCGCTGAAGCTCAGGTGCCTGCCGTGCTGCACGTTTAGCCAGTCAAACAGTTCGCCCACGCTGTAGGCGCGGTCCTGTGAATGCAGCAACAGGTCGTAGATGCCGGCGTCGCCGGCCTTGTGGTCGTTGAACAGCGATTCGCTGGCCTTGAACCAGTTGCTGGCTGGCAGGCTGCCGAGCAGGTCGCGGGTGTTGGCAATCTTGCGCGGGTCGTCGGCTTCCTGGCCAGTGCCATTGCGGTTGACCATGCGCATCAGCGCCTGCATCTGGTAGACGCCCGTGCGGCCGGTGCTGCCGTAGACCATCAAGCCGATGGCGCCGCCCGGTTTGAGCGCACTCAGCAGCACCCGCAAGCCCAGGTCGGGATCGGCCAGGTGGTGCAGCACACCGCTGCAGTTGATGTAGTCGAACTTGCCCAGGCCCAGCGCCGGCAGGCTCAGCAGCGAGTAATGGCACCAGGTGATGTTGGTCAGGCCGCGAATTTTTGCCCGCTCCTGCGCCAGCACGATGCTGGCGTGGCTCATGTCGAGGTGCACGATCTCGGCATCCGTGCCGCGCAGCTGCTCGGCCAGGAAGATCGTTGCGTCGCCGGTGCCACCGCCGGCCACCAGCGCCCTGAAGCCCTGGCTGAAGGACTGTTTTCCGGCAAAGCAGTAGTGGTTGATCATCGGCAGGTCTTCCAGCCACGTCATCGCCAGGCGCTGGTGCTCGTCCTGCGGATTGCAGGGCGGATAGGGCATGGCTTCGTACTGGCTCTTGACCTTGGGCAGGTGGTTTTGGGGCATGGGTGTCTCGAATCAATCAGGAAAAAAACGGGCGACAAAGCCCTTATTGTCAGCCAGCCGCGTGGCGTACCGCAGCCGGGCAGGCTCAGCGCACCGGCAAAAACTGCAAAAATGTCCCGCCGACAAAGTTCTGCACATAGCTGATCACGGCGCGGCGGTATTTCTCGGTCGCCACCTCGGCCAGCAGGTCGAGCCGGCCAATGATCTTGCCGAATTCGCGCTCGAAGCTCAGGTTGCGCTCCAGGCCGGAGATGTCGTCGGCCAGCAGCAGCGGCTGGCCTGCGGCATTGCGCCGGCTCGACAGCAGCCAGACCGCAATCTCGACGTTGCGCGCCGCGTTGTAGACATGCTGGTTGTCCAGGCTGTCCACCAGGTACACGCGGGTTCTGCCGCCATGCGCCGTTACCAGCATGTCGGCGCTGGCCGCCACGAAGGCGGCGACCCGGTCGCCGGCGAAGTCAGGGTGCAGCGCCAGCGACAGCGCGGCAATGTCGCGCTTGCCCTGCAGTTCGGGCCACGGCACCGGGCTTTCCAGCGACAGGCGAAGCTGCGCCAGGGCGGCGTCGCGGCTGGCCACGCCGGTTTTTCGCCATTCGGCCGGGTTGCGCCGGTACAGCTTGTCGGCAATGCGCAGCAGGCTGTCCAGGTTGTCGCGCATGGCCAGCGTCGCCATGCGGTTCACGTCTGATTGGGCCAGTTCCGTCGGCCGCATGGGCGCCACCAGCGTCTCGCCGCGCTCGGTGGGCGCCGGACCGGCGCAGCCCGCCAGCGACACCATCAGCGTGGCCGGCAGCCAGGCCAGGAAACGCGCAGCGCGGCGCGGCGCGCCCCTGCGCGCCCGGTCATCCGGGTTCAGGGCAACGGCCTTTCAGGCCGCGCCCGGGGGTCAAGCAGGCCGCTGGACAGCAGCACCCGGTGGTCGATCTTGAGGCAATGGTCCTGCACCACCAGCAGGCCGGCGGCTTCGGCCGTGGCGGCGGCCTGGGCATGCGCCACGCCGAGCTGCATCCACACCGCGCGGGCACCGATGGCGATGGCCTCATCAACGATCGGCGGAATGTCTTCGCTGTTGCGAAAGCAGTTCACCAGGTCAATTTTTTCGTGCTGCGCCGCCTCCTGCAGCGTGGCATAGGCCTTTTCGCCCAGCACTTCGGTGGCGTTCGGGTTGACCGGAATGATGCGGTAGCCGGCGGCCTGCATGTAGCGCGACACGTCAAAGCTGGCCCGGTGCGGCTTGGGCGACAGGCCGACGACGGCAATGGTGCGGCAGTCGTTGAGGAAGCGGGCAATCCGTTCGGGGGTGGCATGGGACTTCATGGTAGGGCTCCTGGTGGCTGTGGAGAGCAGGGCTTTCGAGGGAAGGGCGGGTCAGGCAGGAATTCATCACAGCCTGGCCAGCTCGGCCCTCACATCGCTCACGGACAAGATTTCGGACAATACCACCGGCGCGCGGCCGGGCTTGTAAAACACGTAAACCGGCACGCCACTGCGGCCCAGTTCGGCCAGCGCCTTCGTCACGGCGGGGTCCCGACGCGTCCAGTCGGCGCGCAGCAAGGCGACATTTTTGGCGTCCATGTCGGCCAGCACCTCGGCATTGCCCAGCGTGGTTTGCTTGTTGTACTGGCAGGTCACGCACCAGGCGGCCGTGAAATCGACAAACACGCTCTGGCCCTGCGCCGTCAGCTGCTCGACGCGGCCCGGCTGCCAGTCCTGCCAGCGCGCCGAAGCGGCGGCCACAGGCGTGCTGACCGGCTTGACGATGTTCGGGCCGATG
Source organism: Polaromonas sp. CG_9.11 (assembly GCF_015752225.1). Classification (NCBI taxonomy): domain Bacteria; kingdom Pseudomonadati; phylum Pseudomonadota; class Betaproteobacteria; order Burkholderiales; family Comamonadaceae; genus Polaromonas; species Polaromonas sp. CG_9.11. The sequence continues at coordinate 38,678 of NZ_JADOVE010000019.1, read as the reverse complement.
GCCCAGAGGCCGACCGCGCCCAGCGCGACTGAAAACGCAGCGATGCCGCGGCGTGCCCCGCCGCGCAGGCTGAACGACCAGACCGCCAGCGCCAGCAGCACCAGCAGCGCCAGCAGCGCACCCGCGCCGTCGATGCCGCTTTGCTGGCCCAGCACCCAGACCAGCCAGGCCACCGTGGCAAACATCGGAAACGCCATCAGCTGCTTGAACGTCACCATCCACGCGCCAGGGCGGGGCAGCAGCCGCGCCACGGCGGGCACCGCACTGGCCGCCAGATAGGGCAGTGCCATGCCGACGCCAATCGCGCCAAATACCGCCAGCGCCTGCGCCGCCGGCAGGCCGACGGCATACCCCAGCGACGCGCCCATGAACGGCGCGGTGCAGGGCGAGGCAATGGCCGTGGCCAGCACGCCCGACAGGAAGGCATTCACGCTGGGGTTTTTCGCCTGCAGGTTGACGACGCGGCTGGGCAACATGCTGCCAAAGTCAAACAGGCCCGCCAGGTTCAGTCCCAGCAAGGTGAACAGCGCCGCCAGACCCGCGACCACCGCCGGGCTTTGCAGTTGAAAGCCCCAGCCCAACTGCTCGCCTGCCGCCCGCAGGCCCAGCAGCAGCGCGCCCAGCGCCAGGAATGACAGGACCACGCCGGCGGTGTAGGCCAGTCCCGAGCCCAAGCGCCGGGACTGGTTTTTTTCGTTTACAAAGCCGACCACCTTGATGGCCAGCACCGGAAACACGCAGGGCATCAGGTTCAGGATCAACCCGCCGAGCAGCGCGCCCAGCAAGGCCGCCAGCAGGCCGGGCAAAACCTTGGCCGATGCGCCAGGCGCCGCAGCCGGGGCTGCCGCATTGGCCCTGAGCGCCGCCTGCAGGGCCGGCGACAACCCCACCGGGGCCGCCACCGCAGGCCATTCGCCGGTCACCGGGGCCTCGATGCGGTACGCCGCGTCCTTGTAGGCCACGACCAGCGGCAGGTTCAGCGGGCTTTCGGTGCGCTGGTTAGAGAGCGGGAGTTGCGCCGTCCAGAGCGCGCCCTGCCAGGCCTGTTCCCAATCACCGGCCGGCTCGATCACGCCGCCGGTTTCCGGAAGCAGCGCCAGCGTTTGCCCTTGCATCGAAGCGGGCAGGCCGGCCAGCGAGACCTTCAGCGCCTTGCCGCTGACTTCGATCTGGCTGATGCCTGTGGGCAGCGGTTGGGGCGTGGCGACAAACGCCGCCTGGAACAGCGTGCCGCTGGCCGCTGTCGAGCCCCTGGTCGGCAGGGTCAGCGTGAATTCGCCCTCTTGCGGAATGCATTCCTTGCGGCAGACCAGCCAGCTGGCTTTGAGCTTCACGTCGAGCTGCGGCGCATTGAAGCCGGGCACGACGGTCAGCGGCACGGGCAGCAGCACGGTGTGCTCGTAGCCGTAGTTCACCAGCGTGCCGATGGGGATTTTTTTCGGCGTCGGCCAGGCGATCTCGCCCGCCGTGATGCCCGCCGGCAGTTGCCATTCGAGCATCGTCGGCAGGCCCGAGTCGCCGGAATTTTTCCAGTAGGTGTGCCACTCGGGCTGGTGCGCCAGCTTCAGGCCCAGCCAGACCGGCTTGCCGGCTTCAACGCCCTCGGGGGCCCAGGCCAGCAGTTCGGCGCGCACCTGTTCGGTGCTGACCACCGGGCCGCCCGGTGCCGGTTTTATCAAGCCATATTGGGCATTTGCGCCTGCTGGTATTGCGCAAGCAGCTATTAAAAAAATAGCGGAGAGGAAACGGTTAAAATTCATGGTGAGGGTCTGAGAGGCGGCGTCGTCATTAGTTCCGGGTGCACGCCCGACAGGCCCGACAGGCCCGGCAGGTCTGATTGTGCGTCAGCCGCCCCGTTGCCTCGTGGCGTGCCCGGCTATGCCAGCGGCTGGGCAAACACCGCCGGCAGCTTTGTCGGCGCCCGGATGCGCAACTGCTTGTTGACGTTTTCCCGGCCGAACACCACCTCGATGTCGGCCACCGCCACGCCGAACAGCGGCGCCAGAAAGTGCAGCATGTGGTCGGTCGCCTTGCCGCCCCTGGGCGTGGCGGTCACGCTGACCTTGAGCTGCGTGCCCTTGGGCTTGCCGATCGCGTCCTTGCCGGCGCTGGGCTTGCCCAGGATGTTGACCACCAGCACGTCGCCGTCCCAGGCAAAGAAGGCGTCGCCGGTGGCGTTGCGGATTGGGCCCCGGCTCATGCGGCGGGTTGCAGGCGCTGCATGGCTGCGTGGTGCGGGAAATTCAAGGGACGGTCTGGCATGGTTTGCCGATGATAGGGGCTGGCCAAACGGGTATCTGCTAGAGGCCGCCTGCATGCGGCGATCCGCTGCAGTCCAATTGCCTGGCATTCACCATCTGTCGGCGGCGTCAGCCTCAGCTTCCGGCCACAGGCGCGGGAACAGAAAGCGCCAGGCATGCTGCGGCAGGCCAAACCGGACTGGAATTGACAAATTTGTAGCCGTTCGATTACTATCTGCCCCTGTACACCGTCAAACAAATGCCCGAGTTCACCGGCTGGCTGGGCGGCATCAAAGATGCCATGACCCGCATTCGGCTGGGTATGCGGCTGGACAAGGCGCAGCGCGGATTGCTGGGCGATGTCAAGCCTGTAGGCGACGGCGTGTTTGAGATGCGCGAGTTCTTTGGCCCTGGCTGGCGCATGTACTACGTCTTGCAGAACGGCGTGTTGATCGTGATGCTGGGCGGAGGCGACAAATCCAGCCAGCCATCAGACATTGACTCAGCCATTGACCTGTCCAAAACCCTGTTGAAGGAGCCTGAAGATGACCCGAAAAATTAACGCCGCTGATCTGCCCGAGTTCGATCTGGCGGAAATGCTCAAGACCGAACAGGACATTGCCACCTACCTGACGCTGGTCATTGAAGAAGGCGATGTCTCGGCGCTGTCGCACGCCTTGGGCGTTGCCGCCCGTGCGCGCGGCATGACGGAGATTGCCAAGGCGTCGGGCCTGAGCCGGGAGGCGCTGTACAAGGCGCTGCGCCCCAATGCCAGCCCGCGCTTTGACACCATCAGCCGGGTGTGCCGCGCGCTGGGGGTGCGGCTGGTGGCGCGGGCGGGCTGAGAGAAGAAAGAAAAAAACCTTAATCTATGACAAGACGCGATGGATCACGTTTGGCCTGCTGGACGCGCGCTTTGTGGTGCGGGTCTGGACACTGCACGGCGCGGATCGCCGCATTATTTCCATGAGGTAAGCGAATGAACGCGAAATTGCCAAACACGCCGAAAGCCTGGGTTGACCCCGACGATGCCCCCGAACCGGACGAGACGTTCTTTCGCAACGCCACGCCTTTGATTGACGACAGGCCGGCGTCCCCCGCGCCGCACGCCAAGGCGGTGCGCCGTGGCCATCCCGTGGGCAGCACCCAGGACGCGGTCAAGGTGCCCACGACCATCCGGCTGTCGCCCGAGGTGTCGGCAGCCTTTCGCGCCACGGGCCAGGGCTGGCAGACGCGCATTGACGCGGCGCTCAAGGACTGGCTGAAGGACCACTCGCCCGCGTGACGGGGGTCGCCACCGATTGAGGCGTTGACCCGGAGGATGCGGGTGCATCAAGCTTGAGTTTCGGCTGCACTATTTGTTTGAAAATCGGACCAACTCGCTATTAATAAAATAGCTGCTTGCGCATACACAGCATGCGCTAAAAGCCAATTCGACTTAAAAAACTACCCTGCGCCGTCTCAACCCGGCGAAAACACCGCCTGCAGCGTCATCAGCAGTTTTTGCAGCGTTTCCGGATGTACCACGCCCAGGCGCTTGACCAGCCGCACCTTGTCCAGCGTGCGCACCTGGTCGAGCAGCACCAGCCCCGATTTGCCACGAAACGTCAAATCAATCCGAAAGGCGGCAGGCTGCGAGCCGGTGGTCATGGGCGCGACGATCACGGTGCGCAGGTAGTCGTGCATCTCAGGCGGCGAGATCACCACGCAAGGCCGCGTTTTTTGAATTTCACTGCCCAACGTGGGATCGAGATTGGCCAGCCAGACCTCTCCTGTCGCCACCGCCGGACGGCTCACCACACCAGCTCCGCATCCCCTTCGTTGCCCAGCGCGGGCCACACCAGCGCATCGTCGTCCGTTGCCGCCAGGCGCTGGCTGTCTTGTGCCCAGCCTTCACGCGGGCTGCACTGGGGCGGGCGAATCTCAATCACGCCATTGTTCACTTGCAAGTCGGCCGCATCGACCAGGCCGAGTTGCTTCAAGATAGGCTTGGGAATCAAGATACCCTGGGAGTTGCCCATTTTACGGATAGAAACCTGCATGAATTTCTCCTAAAAATAAGCACAATGTTAGCACTTTTATAGATTCTCAGGGGTTAAAAGCAGGCGTTGGCTGTGTCAGCCCATCCGGTTAGCGTCTATGGCAAACCCGACGCAATGAAGAATTGCAGGGCATGCTGATGTTCGACAGGCTTCTAAATCCGCAGGTGCATCAGCGTGGGCGGATGTTGTGATGGGTGTTTTCAGCGTCTTTTATCGCGTCTTCGGCGTTGGTTGTGCTTTCTTCTGACTCTTCCATTTCACCAGCGCCAGCACCGCCCATGGAGCCAACCCCAGCGCCGCCCATCGCACCGGCAACAGCGCCCACCATGCCACCGACCAATACACCGACCGGCCCTGCAACCACTGCCCCAACGGCTGCACCCGCTGCCGAACCGGCCACCAGGCCGCCGCCTACCAGGGTAGACTTTGACTCCCGTTCGGCTTCTTCAGGGCTGAGGGCAATCTGCGCCGCAAGATTCGGGTCTTGGGACGGAACGCCATGCCCGGGAGCTGCCTGCTCGACAAGGTCTGCATCAACAGGCTTTGCGTCTGTCGGCTGAGTAGGGGATGAGTTCATATGCGCTCCTGGGAAAGTTAACGCGTAAACGAGCAGAACGCGCACTGCAACACCGTTATAAATCCCACATCACGCTGTTCTCGTGGTCTAACAGACTGCGACACTGTCAGACAACCTTCCGCTGCACCGGCCACCCTTGACACACGTCAAGCCGCGCTCGCAATGGAATACGTCACCAGTTTTGATGCTGGTGAAGCGCTCCGTAAAAGCCGTTCCCGCTCCTAAACTCGATAATGCTGCCATGCCTTCCCCTCAAGCCGCCGACTCGCCCGCCATCGTCCTGACCACGCTCAACGCCAAGTACATCCACGCCTCGCTCGGCCTGCGCTGCCTGGCGGCCAACATGGACCGGCATGGCGGCGCGGGCCTGCGCGCCCGCACGCAAGTGCGCGAATTCACCATTGCGCAGCGGCCGGTGCAGATCGTGGAAAGCCTGCTGGCACTCAATCCCCAAATCATTGGACTGGGCATCTACATCTGGAACGTGGTTGAAACCACGCAGGTCGTGCGCCTGCTCAAAACCCTGCGGCCCGACATCAAGATCGTGCTGGGCGGGCCGGAGGTCAGTTTTGAAACCGGCGAGCAGGAAATTTGCCGGCTGGCCGACCATGTGGTGACCGGCTGGGGCGACGTGAGTTTTCCCAAGCTGTGCCGCGCGCTGCTGGAGGGCCCGAAGCCGTTGATGAAAGTCGTGATCGGCGAGCAGCCGGCGCTGGAAGAACTGGCCTTGCCCTACAGCGAGTACACGGCAGAAGACCTGGCCAAGCGCCTGCTGTATGTCGAAGCCTCGCGCGGCTGTCCGTTCAAGTGCGAGTTTTGCCTGAGTTCGCTCGACAAGACGGCCTGGGCGTTTGAACTGGACCGCTTCATGGCCGAGATGGACACGCTGTTTCAGCGCGGCGCGCGCAACTTCAAGTTCGTGGACCGTACCTTCAACTTGAAGGTCGATTTTTCGGTTCGGATTTTGCAGTTCTTCCTGGACCGGATGGCGCCCGATTTGTTCGTGCATTTTGAAGTCGTTCCCGACAGCCTGCCGGACCGGCTGAAGGCGCTGATCATGCAGTTTCCGGCCGGCTCGCTGCAGTTTGAAGTCGGCATTCAAAGCTTCAACCCCGAGGTTCAGCAGCGCATTTCGCGCAAACAGGACAACGCCAAGACCGCCGACAACCTGCGCTGGCTGGTGGGCGAAAGCCAGGCGCATGTGCATGCGGATTTGATTTTCGGCCTGCCGGGCGAAACGCTGCAGAGCTTTGCCGATGGCTTTGACCGGCTGCATGAACTGGCGCCGCACGAAATCCAGTTCGGCATCTTGAAGCGCCTGCGCGGCACGCCGATCACCCGCCACACGGCGGACTTTGCAATGGCTTACGACCCGCAGACGCCCTATACCATTTTGCAAACCTCGACGATTGACTTTGCGACGATGCAGCGCATCCAGCGCTTTGCGCGCTACTGGGAAATGGTCGCCAATTCGGGCCGCTTTTCTGCGGCGCTGCGTTTGCTGCTGCGCGATGATACGGATTCGGCGGGCTCGGCATTCGGGCATTTTCTGGCCTTCAGCGACTGGCTCTGGCGCACCACCGCCAAGACGCATGAATTTGCGCTGGAAAAGCTGGTGGATGTGCTGTTTGAACATCTCACCGTCGTTCGCGCGCTGGCCGTTGGGGAGGTGCAGGCGGCGCTGCTGCTGGACTACCGCGCCAGCGGTGCGCGCGGCCGACCGCAATGCCTGGCCGACTTGTTGGCTGCCGAACGCAGCACCTTGCCGGCGGGCGCTGCCAAGCCCCGGTCCGAGCGGCAGAGCCGGCATGTCAGCCAGCAAACGCACCGCGACGCCATCCAGAAAGCGGCTGCGGCGGCCTGATCGGGCGTTTTGAACGCGGGCCCGATGACACCGGTCAAAAAGCACCGCATCTGCCTATTCCAGCGAGTCCGGCTATTTCGGCCTTGCCTTGCACCGAAGGTGCCGGCGTCGCTGAAAATGCAGCCATGAACACTGCAATGCCCCCCTTTGCTGATCTGCCGCGCTACTGGGCCGACCTGAAAACGACCGATTTTTCGCGCCTTGACCTGGACCGCTGCATCGCCGTGCTGCCGGTGGCTGCCATCGAGCAGCACGGCCCGCACCTGCCGCTCAATGTCGACGCCACGCTGGTCGAGGGCGTGGTCGCCAGTGCGCTGACGCATTTGTCCGCCAGCCTGCCGGTGCTGTTTTTACCGACGCAGTCGATTGGTTTCAGCCCCGAGCACACGCGCTTTGCCGGCACGCTCACGCTGAAGGCCGAAACCGTCATCCGGCTGTGGACCGAGGTGGCCGAGTCAGTGGCCGCCACCGGTGTCAGGAAACTGGTGCTGCTCAATTCGCACGGCGGCAATGTCGGGCTGCTCGATGTGGTGGCGCGCGACCTGCGCACGCGGCTGGACATGCTGGTGTACAGCGTGAATTCCTTCAACCTGCCGCTGGTCGATGAACGCGGCGACTCGGTGGCGGCGCAGTTCAGTGCGCATGAGCACCGCTTTGGCATCCATGCCGGCGAGATCGAAACCTCGATGATGCTGGCGCTCCAGCCCGGGCAGGTCGATATGGGGAAAGCGCAGAATTTCCATTCCACTTCGCAGGACCGCTCCGAGCGCTTCAGCATTCTGGGTGACGGCCGCAGCGCCAAGCTGGGCTGGCAGATGCAGGACTACAACCCGCACGGCGCGGTCGGCAATGCGCTGGCAGCCACGGCTGAAAAAGGCCAGGCGCTGCTGTCCGCCATGGGCCGTAGCCTGGCGCAACTGCTGCTTGAGATCGACCAGTTGCCGCCCGATACGCTGCGCGACGCGACGGCGAACTGACCGGGACCGCCGCAAAAGGCAAACCCCCAGGCAACGGGTAAGTCGCTTGGGGGTTTGTACCGCAGGCCTGGCCGGTAAGCGGGCTGCGGTGTGAAACAAGTATCCGCCACCCACTGCCGAAGGATTTACCTGATTTGCTGCTGTAATTTATAAATACGGATAAATATTCTGTCATTCTGATAATTTCAGCTAAATTACCTGAATGGATACTTTAGACCGAAAAATTCTTCAGGTTTTGCAGGCTGACTCGCGCACCAGCCTGCAGGACATCGGCCAGGCGGTGGGGCTGAGCCCGTCGCCATGCTGGGGCCGCATCAAGAAAATGGAGGACGCCGGCGTCATCGAGGGCTACACCGTGCGGCTCAATGCGCAGGCGCTGGGGCTGGGCGAAACCGTGCTGGTGCAGGTCACGCTTGACAGCCATTCCGACAACACGCTGGAAAAGTTTGGCGAAACCCTGGCGGCGATTCCCGAAGTGATTGAGGCCTGGCTGGTCTCCGGCGAATACGACTACCTGCTGCGCATCGCGGTGAAAGACACGAAGGATTACGAACGCCTGCTGCGCGAGCGGCTCTACAAGATCAAGGGCATACGCCACAGCCAGTCGAGCTTTGTGCTGCGTACGCTGAAAAAGGCCGATTTGCCTTTGCTGCCGGGCTGATGCATTTGACATGCTGACAGGTGCATGGCTGACAAAATCCTGCGCGTGCCACTGACGGTAGCTGTCGCAGGCTGCGGGCAGAGTGATTGAGGGGTTGCGCTGCGTCCGAGCAGTATCCGAACAACGGTTTTCAGGAGATTTTTTATGTCATCAACGCCCTTGTGCACCTTTGCATTCAGGCCTTGCGTCGCCGCCGTTGCAGGCTTTGCCTTGCTGGGTGGCCTGACTGCCTGCGGAGACATGGCTTCGCTAGACCCAACTGACGGCATGGGTGCCACGCCGGTCCTGCCCTTGCCCAAAAGCAGCCTGATTCCGACTGTCAAGATTGCACCCGCCACCGGCTGGCCCGACGGCGCCATGCCAACCGCCATGGCCGGCCTGAGCGTGACGCCGCTGGCCACCGGGCTGGACCACCCGCGCTGGGTCCATGTCCTGCCCAACGGCGACGTGCTGGTCGCCGAAAGCAATGCGCCGCCCAAGCCCGAAGACGGCAAGGGCATCAAGGGCTGGGTCATGAAAAAGGTGATGGCCAAGGCCGGCGCCGGCGTGCCGTCGGCCAACCGCATCACGCTGCTGCGTGACCTGGACGGTGACGGCAAGGCTGAAACCCGGACGATTTTTATGCAGAACCTGAATTCGCCCTTTGGCATGGCGCTGGTTGGCAGCGACCTGTACATCGCCAATGCCGATGCGGTGGTGAAGGTCACGTACCAGACCGGCCAGACCAGCATCAGCGAAGCGCCGGTCAAGGTGCTGGACTTGCCCGGCGGCCCCATCAACCACCACTGGACGAAAAACGTCATCGCCAGCCCGGACGGCAGCAAGCTGTATGTCACCGTCGGCTCGAACAGCAACGTCGGGGAACGCGGCATGGAGGCCGAGGAAGGCCGCGCCGCCATCTGGGAAGTGGAGCCGAAAACCGGCAGCCACCGGGTCTTCGCATCCGGCCTGCGCAACCCGAACGGCATGGGCTGGGCGCCCGAAACCGGCGCGCTCTGGACGGTGGTGAACGAGCGCGATGAAATCGGCAGTGACCTGGTCCCGGACTACCTCACCTCAGTGAAGGACGGCGCCTTCTATGGCTGGCCCTACAGCTACTACGGCCAGAACGTCGATGTGCGCATGAAGCCGCCCCGGCCCGACATGGTGGCCCAGGCCATTGCGCCCGATTACGCGCTGGGCTCGCATGTCGCGCCGCTGGGCATGGCGTTTTCCGAAGGCAGCGCCTTGCCGGCTTCGCTGGCCAGCGGCGTGTTCGTCGGCGAGCATGGGTCGTGGAACCGCAAGCCGCTGAGCGGCTACAAGGTGGTGTTCGTGCCCTTCGCCAGTGGCCGGCCCACAGGTTTGCCAGTGGATGTGCTGACCGGCTTTTTAAGCCCCGAGGGTGATGCCTACGGCCGGCCGGTCGGCGTGGCAATGGACAAGCGCGGCGCGCTGCTGGTGGCCGATGATGTGGGCAATGCGGTCTGGCGTGTGGCCGGAACGCCAGCCCGCTAGAAGCCTCGGCTGTACAGCGCTGATTCATGGCCAAAAACGTTTACGGCGCATGATGGATATGCGTATTCAGCTATGCTTTTAGTAGCGTGGTCCGGCGCTTGGACAGTTACGCTCCGGCCTAATGCAGGGTGGCCAGATAGGCTGCCATGTCCCGCGCATCGGCCTCGTTCACGCCCATGTCGGGCATGGCCGTCAGCGGCTTGATGGCTTGGGGGTGGCGCAGCCAGGCCACCAGGTTGTCCGGCGTGTTGGCCAGCTTGCCGGCAATCAGGCTGCGGCTGGCCAGTCCCGCGAGCGGCGGCCCGACATTGGGCGATGAGCCGGTGATGCCGGGTATGGTGTGGCAGGCGCTGCAGGCATGGTGGACCAGCGCCAGGCGGCCGCGCTCCGCATGGCTTGGCCGGTTGACTCCATCTGCCCGGCCCATGGACAGACTGGCGGGCAGTGGCGCTGCTTGAACCGCCCTGGCATAGGCTTGCGGCGTCAGTTCGGGCAGGCGCTGGACAAAGGCGACCACATCCCACAATTGCGCATCCTCCAGCCTGAACTCCCAGGCCGGCATGCCGCTCATCTTGATGCCGTGGCGCGTGATCCAGTAAATTTCACGCGGACGCCAGCGTTGCAGGGCGTCCACCAGCGGGCCGGGCAGGGGCTGCATGCTTTTGCCGATGTCGTTCTGCGCCACACCCGGCGCGCCGTGGCATTGCACGCATTTGCCATGAAACAGCGCCGCGCCGCGCTGGATGCGTTCAGGGTCCTGCAGGTCGGGTGCTTCAATGTTGCGCGCGCGCAGGCGCACCGACTGCTTCATGGCGGTTTCCAGCAGTGAATACACCGGCTGGACATGTTGCGTGGTGGCCGCGACGTTGTAAAGACCGCCGTACACCACCAGCGCGCCCGCACAGGCCGTCAGCGCGGCCAGCACGGCAGCGGCCAAAGCCAGGGCGGGAAGCGGTTTCATGCGCAGTTATTTTGCCGCCATGCGGCGGCTGTGCCGGCAGCTGGCGGTGTTCTCTGACATGAAATTGCGCCCGCGTACACAAGAATCAAGCAATGCGCACTTCCTTGCAGCCTGCAACTTCCCGCACAGGGCGACCGGCGCGGTCTTCCGCAGCCGGGCGGTTTGTGATGATGACGATAGGCTTGCTGATCGGGCTGGGCGGTGCCGGCTGCGATGCCGGACCGTCAGCGAGCCGTTCGCCCGCCAGCGAATTCCCGGCAGCCGACCCCCTGCGCGGCCAGCGCCTGCTGGCGCAGTACCAGTGCGGCAGCTGCCATGCGATTCCCGGCGTGGCGGCGGCGCGCGGTGAACAGGGGCCCACGCTGCAGGCTTTCGGCAGGCGCAGCTACATTGCCGGCCACCTTCCCAACCAGCCGGACACCCTGGCCCGCTGGATCGTGGCGCCGTCGGCGCTCGTGCCCGATACCGCCATGCCCGGCATGGGCGTGTCGCTGGTGGATGCGCGCGACATGGCGGCATATCTGGGAGGCCTGGAATGAATGCCTTGACGGCGCCGTCACTGGCGCCGCTGCAATCGGTGCTGTCGCCCGCCGGTCCCGCCGCCGCCGGCATCGCCAGCGTGAGCTGGATGCTGTTTGTCGGGGCGGCCATCATCTTTGCCGGCGTGATGGGGCTGCTGGCCTGGGCCGTGGCGCGCCGCAGTGCCCGGCCGGTGCAGCCGATGCGCTGGATACTGGGCGGCGGGGTGGTGTTTCCGCTGGCCGTGCTGGCCACCCTTTTTGTCTACAGCCACTGGCGCACGCCCGGCTGGCTGGTGCAGCCGCCACCCGGGGCGCTGATCGTCGGCATCACCGCCCACATGTGGTGGTGGGAGGTGCGTTACCGCGATCCGGCCAGCGGCCAGGACATCACGCTGGCCAACGAACTGCACCTGCCCCTCGGCCGGCCGGTGTGGCTGGGCCTGAACAGCCCGGACGTGATCCACAGCTTCTGGGTGCCGGCGCTGGCCGGCAAGGTGGACATGGTGCCGGGGCGCGTCAACCACCTGCTGGTGGAGGCCAGCGAAGCCGGCGTGTACCGCGGTCAGTGCGCCGAATTCTGCGGCGAGCAGCATGCGCGCATGGCCCTGCATGTGGTGGCCAGGCCGCCGGCCGAATTCGACGCCTGGCTGGCGGCCCAGGCCCGGCCTGCCGCCGCGCCAGCCGGACCTGATGCGCCGCTGCTGGCGCTTGGGCGGCAGGCTTTTGTGGCGCAGCGCTGCAATGCCTGCCACACGGTGCGCGGCGTTGCCGGGGAAGGGCGGCTGGGGCCCGACCTCACCCATGTCGGCAGCCGGCTCTACCTGGGCGCGGGCACGCTGCGCAACCAGGAAGGCGCCATGGCGCAGTGGGTGGCCCATACCCAGGCCGTCAAGCCCGGTGCGCGCATGCCGTCGTCGTCCGACATGGACGCGGCCACGCTGCAGGCGCTGGCCGCCTGGCTGGAGCAATTGCAATGACGATGGACGCCCAAAAACTGCCCTCCGGCCTGCCGCGCCCGCCCGGTGAACTGACGGCGCTGGAGCGCGCCTGGAAGGCGCCGACCGGCTGGCGCTATTTTTCCGCTGTCAACAACAGCCATGTCGGCATTTTTTACATCGCCATCTCGCTGCTGTTTTTTGTGCTGGCCGGGGTGCTGGGGCTGATGATCCGCGCCCAGCTGGCATTGCCCGACAGCCAGTTGATGAGCGCGCAGACCTACAACCAGGTGTTCACCATGCATGGCACGGTGATGATGTTTTTGTTTGCCGTGCCGGTGGTCGAGGCGATTGCCGTGTACCTGCTGCCCGGCATGCTGGGCGCGCGCGATTTGCCGTTTCCGCGCCTCTCGGCCTATGCGTTCTGGGCCTACGCCATCGGCGGCCTGGCCTTTTTTTGCACGATTTTTTTTGGCGTGTCGCCCGACAGCGGCTGGTTCATGTACCCGCCGCTTTCCAGCAAGGAGCATTCGCCCGGGGTGGGCGCCGACTTCTGGCTGCTGGGCATCGGTTTCATCGAAATCTCGGCGATTGCCGGGGCCATCGAGCTGATCATCGGTATCTTGATGACCCGCGCGCCGGGCATGACGCTGGGACGCATGCCGGTGTATGCCTGGGCCATGCTGGTGACCGCCTTCATGATCGTGTTTGCGTTTCCGGCCATCATTGCCGGCACGCTGCTGCTGGAGCTGGAACGGGCTTTTGACTGGCCGTTCTTCATTGCAGCGCGCGGCGGCGACCCGCTGTTGTGGCAGCACCTGTTCTGGTTTTTTGGCCACCCCGAGGTCTACATCATCTTCTTGCCAGCCGCCGGCATGGTCTCCATGATGGTGCCGGCCATGGCCGGAACGCCGCTGCTGGGTCATCGCGCCATCGTCGTGGCGCTGGTGGCCGTGGGCGCCCTCAGCTTTGCGCTGTGGATGCACCACATGTTCACCGCCGGGCTGGGCAGCAACGCCATGCGCCTGGCCTCGGCGGCCAGTTTTGCCGTCGCCATTCCCAGCGCGGTGCAGGTGTTTGCGTGGATCGCTACCTTCCTCAAGGGCCGGGTGCGCCTGCAGTCGCCCACCTTGTTCCTGCTGGGTTTTCACTTTATCTTTGTGCTGGGCGGCCTGACCGGCGTGATGGTGGCGGTGCTGCCGTTCAACTGGCAGGTGCATGACACCTATTTCATCGTCGCCCACCTGCACTATGTGCTGATCGGTGGCATGGTGTTTCCGGTGTTCGCGGGCCTGTATTACTGGATGCCGCTGCTCAATGGCCACCGGCTGTCGGAGCGGCTGGCGCGCTGGGTCTTTGGGTTGATGTTCGGCGGTTTCAACCTGGCGTTTTTCCCGATGCACATCAGCGGCCTGCTGGGCATGCCGCGCCGCGTTTACACCTATGCAGGCGACATGGGCTGGAACACGCTGAACCTGTTGTCCAGCGTGGGGGCGTTGGTCCTGGCGCTGGGCGTGCTGCTGTTTTTTGCCGATGCGGCGCGGGTCGTGTTCAAGCAGAAAAAAGAGCACGGCAATCCTTGGCGCGCCCCGACGCTGGAATGGCTGCCGCAGGGCGACTACGGCGTGCGCAGCATCCCGCAGATTACCGCGCGCGAGCCGCTCTGGGACCAGCCGTCGCTGCCCGGCGATGTGGAGGCGGGCCGCTACTTTTTGCCCGGCACCCATTCGGGCGGGCGCGAAACGCTGGTCACCAGCTGGCGTCATGCCGTTCCGCAGCACCTCTTGGTGCTGCCCGGCGACAGCTGGTGGCCGTTTGTGGCAGCGGCCGGAACAGCAGGGTTTTTCCTGCTGCTGACGGTCGAGCTGACCGCGCTGGCTTTTGCCTGCGGCATCGCGGCCATTGCCGCCATCGTCATCTGGCTGTGGCAGTCCGACAATCCGCCGCACAGCGCCAGGGCCGAGGTGGCCGATGGCGTCTTCTTGCCGGTGGGCGCGCGCGGCAGCGCCTCGCATTCGTGGTGGGCCATGGTCATCCTGCTGTGCGTGGATGCGACGGTGTTTGCGTCACTGGTGTTTGCCCATGTGCATGTGTCGATGGCAGCCGAGGTGTGTCCGCCTGATGGTGCCCGCCTGCCGCAGTGGCCCTGGCCCGTTGCGGCAGCGGCGCTGCTGCTGGCCGGCTCGGCCGCGCTGGCCGGGGCGCGCAAGATGCTGGACCGGGCGCGCCAGGCCGGTGTCTGGTCGCTGCTGCTGCTGGCCCTGCTGTGCCTGCTGGCCGCCATCGTCCTGGACGGCTGGGGCCATCGCCTGGCCGGGCTGCAGCCGGTCGTCAACGCCTGGAGCGCCACCGTAGCCGCGCTGCTGGCCTGGCAGGCTTTTCATGTCGCGGTGCTGGTGGTGATGGGCCTGTATGCCTGCGCGCGGAGCTGGAGCGGCAAACTGCAGCCCGACGCACGCGCAACGCTGGACAACACCGCCCTGCTCTGGCATTACGTGACGCTGCAGGGGCTGGCCGGCATGGGCGTGATTTACCTGATGCCGATTTTTTGATGCGCAGTGCCTCGGTTTATGATGAAAATGGTGGCTGGCGCAATAGAGTCGGGCGCCAGCAGCTATCAATTTAATAGTTTTCAGCACAAATCCGCCCCGTCAGGCGAAAGTCACCCAGTCCGCATGCTCGGGCGCATCCAGGTGCGGCAGTGTGTTGAAGGTCACCAGCCGGTGGCGTTTGGGCGTAAAGGAAAATTCGGTGACCGAGCAGTTGCGGATGCCCAGGTTCAGCTCAATCGTCGTTTCCGGGCTGGTGCCCAGCACCTGGCCGACGGCCGTGGCAATCGGCCCGCCGCTGGAGACCAGCAGCACATGGCCTTGATGGTGGGAGCGAACGTGGTCCAGTGCCCCGGTGATGCCGGCGACAAACTCGTGGTAGCTGGGCATGCCCCGGGGGCTGACCACGCCGGCCATCCACTGCGCCAGACCGTCTTTCAGCAGGCGAAAGTGGTGCTTGTACAGCTCCGGTGTGTCGGGTTTGTCCAGCGGGAAGGGATGAATTGCGGCAATCACGGCGGCGCTGTCGAATTCATTCAGGCCGGGCCAGAAAAGATGCGCCAATGGCGCTGCCTTCATGCCAGGCGCCACGCCGGCTGCGCTGTCCGTACCGGCGGATGACGCGTGGCTGGTTTCAAACGCAAGCCCCATGCCTTCGCAGATGCCGGCAAATGTCTGAACCTGGCGGTTCAGGGTGCCGGTCAGGGCGGCGTCAAAACGCACACCCTTGTCTTTGAAATACTCGCCCAGGCGCAGGCTTTGCTGGTGGCCCAACGGGCTCAGCACGTCATAGTCATCCGCACCAAATGAAGCCTGGCCGTGGCGTACCAAATAAAGTGTTCCCATGGCAGGAATTTTGACCAGGAGGCCGATCCGCCCTTGTCACCCGGGGGACGGCAGCACCAGGTGCCTGGGCGTCACAAGGTGTGCATGCCGAAAAGGGGCCCCGCCGAGAAAAGTTTTGCCGAATTTGCAGGCCAATAGCCTGCGACGGGACTAAAAGTTGGTGAAAAATGGACCGGCACGCCCGCTTTGCAGCGCACGTCCTTTCTGCCGCCCAGGCTCCTAGGCTGCGCACTGGGGCATTCTGGCGGCCATCGACTTGCAGTAAGCGACCAGGCTCTCAAGCTCGGTCGCCTTGTGGTAAACGGCATCCACGCCAAGCCGTTCGCAATGATGCAGCAGGTGGTCATTGCGCGCATGGTTGGTCATCACGAGAATGCTCTGCCCGGGGCGCCGGTTCTGGCAATGCCTGATCACGCCGACACCGGTTCCTTCGCTCAGGTAAAGGTCGACCAGGGCAATGTCCCACTGGTCGGGATGGCGGTCAAGCCATTCGACCGCCAGGGGTTCCGTGGCGGCCACGCCGACAATCACCACCTTCGCTTCCGCTGTCAGGATTTGCGTCACGTAGGCGCACTGGGCGGCACTGTCTTCAACCAGAAACACTCGTAGAGCCATTGTTTTCCTTTAAGCGAAAGGCGCGACATGTTTTTTCTGGAAATGGCGCTGTGCACCTGTCACTGTGGGGTGCAGAGGCCAATTTATTACAAAAGTGTCGGGTTAAATATGAAATTTACGAAATGTCAATACTTTGTGTATCGCTCACTCTACTTTAAGTAATTAAATTTATCAATTTAAAATTGAAATTTACCATTCAAACAGGACCAGCAAAGGTGGACCACGCGGTTTGCAAGCAGGGCTGACTCAGCAAGCGGCGACGGGATCGCCTGACAAGCCCTGATTTTCAGAGGGCAGGTTGAACGCCAGCCGCACACCGCTGTCGCTGCGCGCGAGCCCGACGGATTCGGAGGCCGCCAGCAGTTCCAAGTCCCGCCAGTTCAACAGCCGGTAGCCCTGGGCATGAAGAATTCTTGCCTGCTGCGATTCTTGGGCGCTCAGGTCAATCGACAGGTCGATGCGGTCAGGGAACGCCTGGGCGCGCAGCGTGAGCGTGGCCGGCGCGGTTGACTCATCGCTCAGGCAGACAAGCGCTGCGCTGACGACGCTGCGAAGCACCCGGCTGGAGAGTTCCGCAGCGACCTGCGACACCTCATTGGCGATGATGAAACCCTTGAGCTTGAACTCGTTGAGCAGCAGCGTGGCGCATTCCTCCACGCCCGCATCAAAGCGCTGGGTGGCCGAGGGTTTTGGACGAACCCACGTCAGCAGGTTGATGACTGACTTGATGGCAGACTCCGACACGCTGCCCAGCAAGGCGCAGTCCTGGCGCATGCTGTCCAGGTCGGGACTGGCCGACTGAAGCCGCCGGTCCATCATGACGGCAATCATGTCCATCGACTGGAAGTTACCCATGATCTGGTGCTGAAGTACCGGCGCCAGGCGCTGCAGCAAGGCATACCGCGCGCCGTCCTCAAGCAGCGATAACTCGGCGTGCGGTTCATTTCCGGGCAGAAGGGGGCTCGTCAAAGTTTGCGGGTTCATCCTGGGAATCCATCGTTGGCCGGGGAAAGTTTTGTTCAAAGGACCTTCCGGTGAGTGGGGCAAAGGCTTGATTGCGCACTTGTTGCTTTCCGGGATTCTAGGCTGACAGCCCGGCCATGGGGCCGCCACCTTGATGCGTACAGGGGCAAGAGACACGCCGGCGCCGATTCTGGTTACCCAAGGGCCGCCGCCGGCCTGACCGGAGGTGTTGTCAGCTCAGGCTGGTGCCAAGCATGACTTGGCCTTCAATGCAGGTCACCGACTCGCCGCCGACCCAAACCTGGCCTTGGGCATCGCGCTCGACATGGACCTGGCCGGCATGTCCCAGGCAAACGCCTTGCGACGCTAGGTAGCGTGCGGGCATGTGGTCCTCGGCCATCAGCCACTGCGCCAGGCTGGCATTCAAGCTGCCGGTCACGGGGTCTTCGGCAATGCCGATGGCGGCGGCGAAAGCGCGCACTTCCAGACCAGGCGCAGCCGAAATACCGGGCTTTTTCCTGACGTCAATGTCGAACGCGCGCGCCTCCCGGTTGGCCCGGCCGATCAGCAAAGGCACTTCCTCGGGCGGATATATGCCTGCAATGCCGACTTTCACCCCGAGCTTTTCAAGCGCAAGATGGTCGGGTGCCAGTTGCAGCACGGACTCCACGCTGCCCAGCAGCAGGCCCAGCCACACCGGTCCGTTGTCCAGCAGTTGTGCCGCAAGCACCTGCCCGGCTTGCAGCCCGAGTGCCTGGACCACCTGTGCCAGCAGGTCTGCACCGGGCGCCGAGCGATGCAGCGGCGGTGCGGCAAAGGCCAGTCGCTGCGTTGTGGTTTCACGCCGGATGTTGATCAGGCCCACCTGGCATTCCTGCACGATCATGCCGCTGTCTTTTGGCTGTCCGCCGGCCTGCAGCCAGGCGTGGCAGCTGCCCAGCGTCGGATGGCCGGCAAAGGGCAACTCGCCACCGGGCGTGAAGATACGCACCCGGTAATCGGCCGCTGCCTGGGTGGATGGCAGCAAAAAAGTGGTTTCCGACAGGTGCGTCCAGCGGGCAAAGCGCTGCATCGCTGCGTCATCGAGCCCGCTGCCATCAAGCACGACTGCCAGCGGGTTTCCCAGGTAGGGCACGGACGTGAAAACGTCAACTTGCCGGAACGGACGAGGCGTCATGGGTTTCTTTCCTGCCGGGTTGACGGCCAGCGTTTCAGGCGAGGGGAAGTGCTTCAAGCGGCGGAATGCTGCCGGCCGCTTGAGCACGGGAGCCGGCGCGCATGTCCCGAATGGCGGCGGCCAGCGCGGCAATTCCAGTGTTGATCTGCGCCACGCTCGCGGTCACGAAGGACAGGCGCAGCGTGCGGGCGTCGGCCTGGCCGGCATAAAAAGCCCAGCCGGATACAAAGGCCACATTGCGCTCAACCGCCTTGGGCAGCAACTCGATTGCCTGCATGCCTTCGGGCAATCGCGCCCACAGGAACATGCCGCCAGCCGGCGTATTCCATTCCACACCCGCGGGCATTTCGCGCTGCATGGCGGCCAGCATGGCGTCGCGCTGCGATTTGTAAAGGGCGCGGATGGTGGGGACGTGGCGGTCGAGGAAACCGTCTTTCATCACCTCGGCCACCACGCGCTGGTTGAAGCCGGGGCTGTGCAGGTCGGCCGCCTGCTTGGCCTGCAGCAGTTTTGGAAAAATCGACGCGGGCGCCACCATGAAGCCCAGCCGCAGTCCCGGCGCCAGCACCTTGGAGAACGATCCCAGGTAAATGCAGCCTTCCGGGTTGCGCGCGGACAGCGGCAGCGGCGGCGGCGTGTCGAACCACAGGTCGCCGTAGGGGTTGTCCTCGACCAGCGGCAGGCCGAGGCGGGCGGCCTCGGCGCTCAGCGCAGCGCGGCGCGCTTCGGGCATGGTGCGGCCGGTCGGGTTCTGGAAATTGGGCAGCACATAGAAAAAGCGTGCGCCTTCGGCTTTGGCCGCCAGGTCGGCCATGTCCACGCCGCCATCGTCACTGGCGACGCTGACGATCTCGGGCTCCATCGGCGTGAAGGCCTGCAGCGCGCCGAGGTAGGTCGGCGTTTCGACCAGCACGCGGCTGCCCTCGTCAATCAGTACCTTGGCAACCAGGTCCAGCCCTTGCTGCGAGCCGGTGGTGATCAGCACCAGCGCCGGATCGACGTTCCATGGCAGCATCGCCGCCACCATCTCGCGCAGCGGCGCAAAGCCTTCGCTGGCGGCGTACTGCAGCGCCGCATGGCCGTCTTCGCGCAGCACCTTTTCGCAGGCGGCACTGAAGGCGTTGACCGGAAAGGTCTTGGGCGAGGGCAGGCCGCCGGCAAAACTGATGATGCCGGGCTTTTCGGTGACCTTCAGGATCTCGCGGATCACCGAGGGGTTCATTTTTTCGGCGCGCCGCGCCTGTGTCCATTTCATTTCGATCTCCTGTTGATGGCCTGATTGTGAGACAGATAGGCGGCAGTCCGGATCAGCCTTTGTTGGCCAGCGGTTTGGATGGCGTCCCGTTCACCGGCATTTTTTTGCCGATGAACACCGTCGCCATCACGCCCAGGCCAAAGCCCAGCGTCGCCGCATCCAGCTGTTCGCCCAGCAGCGGCACGGCAAACAGCATCGACAAAAAGGGCTGCACCAGCTGCACCTGGCTGACGCGCACCACGCCGCCCAGCGCCAGGCCGCGGTACCAGGCAAAAAAACCGATCCACATCGAAAACACCGCCAAATAGGCAAAAGCGGCCCAGCTCGTCCAGCCGATGGTCTGGCTGGCGGCTGGCGCGTGGATGAAGGCCAGCGGCAGCGAAACCGGCAGCGAGATCACCAGCACCCAGCAAATCACCCGTTCCGCGCCCAGCGAAGGCGTCAGCCGCGCGCCGCCGATGTAACCCAGTGCCGCGCTCAGCATGGCCAGCAGCAAGAACACATCGGCCAGCTGAATCGCAACGTGGCCGCTGCCATCGCCCGAGTGCAGCGCCATGAACAGCAGTACCAGCAGTGTTCCTGTCACAGCGCAGGCCCAGAAGGCCAGGCTCGGGCGCTGACGGAACCACAGCGCCGCCATGCCTGCCGTGGCCAATGGCAGCAGCCCGGTGACCACCGCGCCATGCGTGCTGGGAACATATTGCAGGGCCAGCGACAAAAACAGCGGAAACCCCACCACCACGCAAACCGCCGTGAAGCCCAGCAGACGCCATTGCCGGCCCTGGGGCTTTTGCCGGTGGCCGCGCCAAAAGCCAAAACCCAGATAAAACAGCGACAGCACGCCCGCCACGGCCGCCCGGCCAAAGGTGGTGAACCAGGGTGACAGCTGTGGCGCATCGATCGACCCCACTGCCAGTTTGGTCATGGGCAGCGTGACTGAAAAGATCGCGATGCCCAACAAGCCAAGCCATAGCCCTCTGTTAATCTGAGCATCATCCTGCGGCGGGTTCATAAAAATAGCATCCAGATTGCGGTGACTACCAGCACGGCAGCCATGACGCGGTTGAACATGACCAGCCGGTGACCTGACCCCTCGGGGCCGGCCAGCCATTCACGCAGCAGCAAGCCTGCCAACGCATAGGTCAGGTTGCTGGCAAAGGCAAAGGCAAGCATCACCGGCACCACCACGGCCATGCGCATGGCGGGGTCGGCGCGCCCGGCAACCCAGCCGCTGACGATCGCCAGCGCCAGCATCCAGGCCTTGATGTTGACCAGCTGCAGCGCTGCACCCTGCCAGAAGGTGACGTTGAGCCGTGCTGCATCGGCCGGGCTCAGCTGGCGCGAGCGCGCTATTTTTGACGCCAGCCACAGCAGGTAGGCCACGCCGACGAGCTTGATGGCCCAGCCCAGCAGCGGCACCGCCAGCACCAGCGCACCCAGCCCCAGCGCGCAGATGCCCAGCAACACGCCCCAGCCGACCGGCACGGCACACACAAAAGGCATGGCGCGACGCAAGCCATGGTTGGCCGCGAGCGCGGTGGACAGCGTGGTGTTGGGGCCAGGCGTGAAACTCATGGCCGTGGCCAGGACGAGCAGCGCGGTAAATTCTTGCCAGTTCATGGCGATGACTTTATAGTTTGCAGCAGCACACTGCCAATACAGTTTGAGCGACAAATCAAAAAACTGTATTGCCCGTTTTGACAGTACACGGCAGCGCGCCCTGCCAGAAAAGGCCCTGCCATGTTGATGAAAACCGCATCCCAGTCCCTCGCCGAGCAGCTCTGCGCACGGTTCGCCGAACGCATCCGCACCCGTTTGCTGTCGCCGGGCGCGCGCCTGCCGTCGGTGCGCCTGTGCGCCGAGCAGCAGGGCGTCAGCGTGTCCACCGTGGTGGCTGCCTATGACCAGCTGCAGGCCCAAGGGCTGGTGGTCGCGCGCAAGAATCGGGGGTTTTTTGTCCGGGATTCGGCATCAAATATGCCGTTTGCGCAGGATGGATATGCACACATTGCTATTAAAAATATAGCGGATTCAGCGCATGCGCCGGTCGATGCCGCCGCCTTGATTCGCGGCATGTTTCATTCGGTCAGCCACAAGCCGCAACCAGGCATGGGCGTTTTTCCGGCGGAATGGCTGGACACCAGCTTTCTGCCAGCAGCGGTGCGAAAAGTCACCAGCGCCAGTGCGCTGCGCGACCTGTCGCTTCACTACGGCGAGCCCATGGGCGACAGCGGCCTGCGCCGTGCGCTGTCGCAGCGGCTGGGCGTGCTCAACATTCCGGCCGAGCCCGGACAGATCATCACCACTGTCGGCGCCACCCATGCGCTGGACATCATCAGCCGCACCCTGCTGCGCGCCGGCGACTGCGTGATGGTCGAGGAGCCCGGCTGGGCGGTGGAGTTTGCCCGGCTTGATGCCCTGGGCATGCGGATTTTGCCGGTGCCGCGCCGGGCCGATGGACCCGACCTGGCCGTGATGGCGCAGTATTGCCAACTGCATGCCCCCAAGCTGTTTGTCAGCGTCAGCGTGTTCCACAACCCGACCGGCCATTGCCTGGCGCCGGGCAGCGCCCACCGCCTGCTGCAACTGGCCAGCCAGCACAACTTCCACATTGCCGAGGACGACACCTACAGCCACCTGGCGCCCGACCATGCCACGCGGCTGTGCGCGCTCGACAGCCTGCAGCGCACGATCTACGTCAGCGGCTTTTCCAAGATCCTGGCGCCCGGCTGGCGCGTGGGCTTCATGGCCGCGCCGCCCGACCTGGTCGAGCGTCTGCTCAACACCAAGCTGCTCGCCACCCTGACGACACCCGCGCTGCTGGAGAAGGCCTTGGCCTGGTGCATTGACCAGGGGCAGCTGCGCCGCCACGCCGAACGCATCCGAAGCCGGCTCGACCAGGCACGCGGACGAAGTGTCAAGCTGGCGCTGGCCCATGGCTGCACCTTTGCGGCCGAGCCCGCAGGCCTGTTCGGCTGGGTTGAAGCCGGTGTGGACACCGATGCGCTGGCCCAGTGCCTGCTGGACGAGGACTACCTGATCGCGCCCGGTTCGTTGTTTCATGCGGTGCGCAAGCCCGGCACGCTGATGCGGATCAATTTCGCGACCACCCAGGATGCCGCGTTCTGGAACGTGTTTGTGCGGCTGCGGGACCGCATGCGCTGAACTGCGCCCGCCAATTTGGGCCAAGCAGCCCGAACGGTGTTTGTCAGCCAATGCTGCCGATTCAGCGCCAGGCCTCGCGCACGTCCGGCCCGATTGATCCCCTCGCGCATTGATTTTCACCCGCGAGGAATTCCCACGGTTTGAAGCGCTGCGTGCTGACACGTCACGCCCCTTGTCCATGCCTTCCCGGTGCCCGGACCAGAAAGATGGCCAACAGGTTTTGACACAGTTGGCGCCCTGAAGCACGTCGCCTTTCTGCGTGTCATAACTCGTTTTGTTACATTTAGTAGAAAATTCAGGTATTATTTCAGGGTAACGAGAAGTAAAAATTTTAGAAAAATAACGATTTTGCATCGTTTTTTAGTGTCAATTCGGGAATTTTCATGGAATTTATCCAAATTTCTTTATTTCTTTTGGTACGAGCCGGTTTCTCGATGATTTTTTAAAATAACTATACATAAAGTTACATAAATTTTGTTTTGAAAAAATCCAGTAACAATTTGAAATTCAGCTTGGTGCGTTTGATCTCAGTGGGCTGTGTCTGATGTGTCAAGACTGAATGCCACCCCGATGAAACTCCTTCTGGCTTTTTGTATTTTTAGTTGCCAGCCTGGCTTTTGGTCAGGTTGTCCTGGCTCATTCCGCTCTTGAAACGCAAATAAATTCAGGTGCCGGTTTGGGTTGTTGCAACAAGATTTTGGTGTGCTTGATGGCTGCCATGGCTTGGCTCGCTGCCCCTGCTGCTCTTGCTGCTGGTTCTGCGGCCGGCACGCCAATAGCCAATTCGGCCACGCTGAGTTACTCGGTTGAAGGTCGGCCTGCAGCGCCCATCACAGGAGCCGCTCCGGTGGTTGTCGTGGCTGAAGTGATCAATCTGGTGCTGACCTGGCAGGACAGCACCCCGGCGGGGGTGAATTCCCCGGATTCCGGCAAGGCCCTGAGCTTTGTGCTGACCAATACCGGCAACGGCACCGAAACCTTCCGGCTGTTGCGCAACAACGGGATCGCAGGGGACCAGTTCGATCCCGGGAATGCTGCCTCCGGCGCCATCTACCTTGAAAGCGGCGTGCAGGCTGGCTTTCAGGCCAGCGGACCGAATGCCGACATCCTGTACCTGCCGGGCACCAACGACCCGATGCTGGCCGCTGATTCCAGTCAGGCCGTTTACGTTTTTAGCAGCATTCCGGCGGCTTTGGCCACGGGTGCGTTGGGCCATGTCCGCCTTGCTGCCAGCTCTGCCACGGCCGGTGCGCCGGGCGCTCCGCCCGGTACCACGCTGGCAGGGCTGGGTCAGCGCGGCGTGGATGCGGTGGTCGGCGGCAGCCGTGGTCAGGCAAGCGCCCAGGGCAGCTACATCGTCTCGGGCATATCCCTCAATCTCATCAAAACTGTGGCGGCCGTGCGCGATACGCTCGGCGGCACCCTGGTCATGCCCGGCTCGGTGCTGACTTATCACATCGTGCTGAGTCTGACGGGCGCCGGCATTGCCGAGAAATTCTCTTTTGCCGATCCCCTGCCTGCCAGCACCACCTACCTGCCCGGCAGCATCACCGTCGATGGCGCTGCGCGCAGCGACGCCGCCGACACCGACAACGCCAGTTTTGCGGCCGGCACGGTCAGCGTGCTGTTCGGCAACACCCCGGTGCCCGCCCAGCACGTCATCGAATTCAAAGTCACCGTTAACTAACCTCCTCAATCCTGAAGCAACACCATGCGAAAAACCCTGATCAATCTGCTCTTTTTAAGCCTGGCCGCCATCGCCGCCCCCCAGTCCTATGCACAAGCCCGCCCTGCAGCGGGCAGCATCGAGCTAAAGAACATCGCCGAGGTTGAAGTTGAGGTCCAGGCCGCTGACGGCAAGGTCGAGAAAAAGCGCGGCCCGGTGCAAAAGGCCATTCCTGGCACGGTGATCTTCTATACCTCGACGTTCAGGAACATCAGCGCCAAACCGGCCGGCAATATCGTCATCAACAACCCCATTCCCGCCAACACCACGTTGGTGGCTGCCAGCGCGTACGGAGAGAACATGGACATCGGTTACTCGGCAGATGGTGGCAAAAGTTGGGCGTCGGCTGACAAGCTCAAGGTCAAGGGCGCAGACGGCAAGGAACGCGCGGCTGCACTTTCCGAAATCACCCATATCCGCTGGACCGTCCGTGGCGAGCTTGCGCCAGGCAAGCACGACGAGGTGGGTTTTCGCGTCGTCGTGAACTGATGCCTGGGCGGGTCCTGTTTGACTGGCCATCACGGCATGCAAGAAACCTAGTATTTTTGCTACTTAATCAATAGCATCTTGCGCAGACTCAGTCTGTGCAAGATGCCTGTTTGATGATGGAAAAGTGGATGCCTGCTCAGAACGGGCCCGCTCCAGCACCCTGCCGCAGTGCCATCACATCCATCCGAAAAAATTTATTGAAGCACCGACAACGTTCAGATCGCCGCGCAGCCGCGGGCGACGGGGGCTACTCGACCTGTCTTCAGGAAGGGACTGAATCTCACCACCGCACCACAGCACAGCACAGCACAGCACAGCACAGCACATTCCTATTTTCAAGCTTCACCATTTATCAAGAAAAAACATGAACTCACTTTTCAGCAATCCCTGGGCTAAATCCGGAGCCGCCCTGACCCTTGCGTTGGCGGGCGTTTTGGGCGGCGGCGCTGCCCATGCAGCGGGCATCTTGTCAGGCACCGACATCAACAACCTGGCCACGCTCAATTACACCGTCGGCACGACGGCCCAGCCCGCCATTGGTTCATCGGCAGGCGGCAATACCGTGGGCGCAGGCACCCCCACCACGTTCAAGGTGGACAACAAGGTCAACCTCAGCCTGGTCGAGTCGGGCAGTCTGGTTGCCAGCGTCGTGCCCGGTGACACCAACCAGGTGACCACATTTGTCCTGACCAACCTGGGCAATACGGTGCAAGGTTATACCTTCGCTGGCGCCAACACGACCGGTGCCACCATTGCCGGCAGCGCTGACACCATTGATGTGTCCAACCTGCGCGTCTTTGTTGAAAGCGGTACAACACCCGGCTATCAGCCGTTGGAAGACACGGCGACGGCAATATTGACGCTGGCGCCAGACGCGACACAAACGGTTTACATCGTCGCAGACATTCCGACCACCGCGACCAATGGCCGGCAAGCCAATGTGAGCCTGACCGCCACGACCACCACAACAGGCACGGCCACTGCAGTGGTGCAAACTACCGGCGCCAATACGGTAGGCGTGGATATTGTGTTCGCCGATGCGGCCACCACCGAACTGGAATTTGTCGGCGCCAGCCCGGCGCGCGATGCCAAGGCCACGGCGCGTGATGCCTACAAGGTCGTGACAGCCACCCTGACCGTTGCCAAGACGGCGACGCCACTGTGCGATCCGTTCAACGGCAGCGCAAATCAAAAGAACATTCCAGGCGCACTGGTTCGTTACACCATCACCATCACCAATTCGGGGGCTTCTTCGGCGACTTTGAACACCATCACCGACACGCTGGTTTCGACGGTCACCATCGACCCCAATCTGGTCCAGGGCACGGGAACCATTGCGCCCGCAACCACCTGTTCTTTGACGACCGGAACGCCTACATCGGCAGCGGGATCAGGCTTTCAAGTCACCAGAACGGCTGCGGGGACCCGCACGGGTTTCCCCAAGAGCTACACCACGACAAGTTCCGCCGACGGTGTGGACCTTGCCGGAAGCGTGATCACCGCCACTTTGGGCACGGTACTGCCTGTCGAGACCGGCTATACCGCCGGTGAATTGAAAACGGGCGAGTCCATCGCGCTGATTTTCAACGTGCAGATCAACTGATCTTCGCGCCTTTACGCATGCTTTTTAACGGGGTGTTGCAGCCCCGCAGCGCGGCTCGACGCGCTGCGAAGGCTGCCATTTTCTCGCCTGGGTCCGCTTTCGCGGGCCTTTGCATGGGTACGCCAGGTGCCCATGCAAAGGCCAGTCATGCTTTTAGTTTCAGTGCGCGTGCTTCGATTGCGCGCCGACTTCTGGCCAACGGCGTGGCCGCCCTGGCCAGTCTGACCGCCTGCACCGTACTGGCCGCCACGCCGCCCAGCACGCCCATCACCAACACGGCCAGCGCCAGCTACGGTATTTCAGGCACGCCGATCACGGTGAGCGGCTCGGTGACTGTGAACACCATGGCCAGCACACCCGCGACCATCGGATTTTTGCAGTATGTGTCCAGCGTGGCGGGTATTCCGGCTGGCGGTGCGGCTTCCCAAAACGTGTCGGTCGCGCAGTGCAACGCGGGTGCCGGATTCAAGCCTTTGCCAGCGCCCAGGCTGCCGGGTAGCCCTGCGCTGACGGTGCCGGGAGAGCTGTTGCTGGCTCCAGCCAGCCTGTATGCCAGCGGCGACCCGGTGTTCGTTCGCGTCACGGACTACGGCAGGAACCTGGACCCGCTGGTGGCGGAAACCGTCGTGGTCACCGTGTCCAGCAACGGCGTTGACACCGAATCACTGCGGCTCACCGAAACCGGTCCGTCCACTGGCGTGTTCATCGGCGCCATTGCCTCATCATCTGGCGCGGCCCGGTCGGGTAACTGTGTCCTCAATGTCGGCAGCAATTACAAATTGCTGGCCACCTACATGGACCAGTCTGCCAACAGCGTGGCCATCACGGCAGACGCTTTGGTGGACCCGCTCGGTGTGGTGTTCGATGCCTCCACAGGCCTGCCGGTCAGTGGCGTGCAGATCACGCTGATCAGCATGGCGACCGGCCAGCCTGCTGCGGTGCTGGGCAACGACGGCACCAGCTTTTATCCGTCCACCGTCACCACGGGCGCCAGCGTGACCGACAGTGGTGGCACGGTGTATGCCATTGGCCCGGGGCGCTACCAGTTCCCGCGCATTGCGTCTGGCAGCTACCGCCTGGCAGTCACGCCACCAGCCAACTACGTTTTTGCCTCTCTGGCAGCAACTCCGGCGTTGCAGACTTTGCCCGGCGCGCCTTTCTTCATCGTCACCGGCTCACGCGGAGAAGTCTTCCAGGTGCTCCCCGGTCCACCGATTGAAATCGACGTGCCGCTCGATCCGGGTCCCCTGGCAGGTGTGCAAATTTCCAAAAATGCCGGCAAGGCTGTCGTCGCCATCGGTGAATTTGTTCCCTACACCGTCACCGTCAGCAATGGCGACAAAAATCCCGTGGCCGCACTGCGGATTGCCGACCGGCTGCCCCTGGGCTTTCGCTACCAGACCGGTTCGGCCCGGCTGGACAAAGCCGTGCTGGCAGACCCCATCATCAGCGCCGACGGACGCGACCTGGAATTTCGCCTCGGCACGCTGCCCGGCAACGCCAGTCTGAGCCTGCGTTATGTGGCGGCCGTCAACGCGGGCGCTCGGGCCGGTCAGGCCGAAAACACCGCGCAGGCGATTGGCGGCGCAAGCTCCAACATCGCCCGGGCCCGTGTGCTGGTGAGCGAAGACCTCAACCGCAGCCGCGCCATCCTGGTGGGCCGCGTCACGCAGGTTGGGACCTGCGACAGCAAGCAGGACGGGCCGAGCGAAGAAAAGGGCGATGCAGCCAGCGCGCCCCTGGGGCTCAAGGGGGTGCGTGTCCTGCTGCAGGATGGCACCTATATCGTGACCGATCAGGAAGGCCGCTGGCATGCCTACAACCTGCGTCCCGGCACCCAGGTGGTGCAACTAGACGAAACCAGTCTGCCCAAAGGTTTCGAGCTGCAAGCCTGTGAACAGAACAGTCGCACCGGAGGCCGTAATTTTTCGCAGTTCGTCAACCTGCGTGGCGGCACCTTGTGGCGCGCCGATTTCCGGCTCAAGCGGGTCGCAAGTTGCATGAACGAGCAGTTGCAGGTCCAAGGCAAAGTGGTGAGCCTGCGCCTTGCCGCACCCGTTCCCAACCAGGCGCTCAGTGCCACGGTGATGCTGCCTGATGGCGTCAAGGTGGTGCAAGGCAGCGTCATGCTCGACGCCAATCCTTTTGCGCAAGCCGAACTGGCCGATGGGTTCTTGGTGGCGCGGCTGGGCGCGCAGACCGGGAATTGGCAACGGCTGCTGAAATTTGAACTGGAGTCAGCGCCTGTGGGAAACCTGGGTTTGCTGGTGCAGGTCCAGCCCATCGATCAACCGGCGCAAAGCCTGTTGCCCCTGCAACTCAAGGCGCCAGCGACACAGGCTGCACAGTGTGCGCCGATGGCCTTGCCGGCGCAGCTTGCGGTAGGCCCAGCGCCCAAAGGGCCTGCCCCGGTATCCAAAGCCAGCGGTGCTGTTTCAGGATTGCAACTGGTCGAGAAGTTGCCTTACGACGACCAATGGATTGCTGCGGCCACGCCCGGAACCGAATGGCTGCATCCGCAGACTGGCTTCGTCCCGGCGCTGCCGGTCATCAAGGTGGCGGTCAAGCACGCGCCCCGGCATCAAGTGGAGTTGAAGATCAACGGCGCGCTGGTCAATCCCCTGCGTTACGAAGGTAACGTGATGAACCCGGCCGGCACGTTGGTACTGTCCAACTGGAGCGCCGTGGACCTGCGCGATGGCGCCAACCTGATGGAGTTGACCGTGCGCGACCCGCAAGGCCAGACCGTTCTGCACGAAAGCCGTACCATCCACTACGCTTCAGGCCCGGTCTCTGCAGTGTTGGATCTCAAGCGCTCGCAACTGGTCGCCGATGGCCGTACACCGGCGGTCATTGCGGTGCGCATGCTGGACAAGGATGGCCAGCCGGTACGGCGCGGCGCCGGCGGGGTGTTCCAGATCGCAGCGCCCTATCTGTCGCAAGACCAGGCCGACGCGATGCAGCGCGAGCCCTTGACCGGCAACCTTGGCGGCAAGGCACGCTACGAAATCAGCGCCGACGGCGTCGCGCTGATTTCGCTGCAACCCACCACGCAGGCCGGCGAGGTGGTGCTCAACTTCGACTTCGGCAACAACCGCACGCAAGAGGTCCGGACCTGGCTCACGCCGGAACTGCGCGAATGGGTGCTGGTCGGCTTTGCCGAAGGAACCAAGGGCTTCAAGACGCTGAGCGGCAACATGGACAGCCTGAAGGCGGCCGGCGCCAGCGAACAGCTGTTCGACCGGAACCGCGTGGCCTTTTATGCCAAGGGCCAGATCAAGGGCGAATACCTGATGACCCTGGCCTACGACAGCGCCAAGGAAAAGAATGCCGCCGGCAGCATGGCACTGAATCAGCCGTTCAGCCAGGCCTTGAACCAGGCGGTTGACCCGAACCGGTTCTACACGCTGTATGCCGACGCAACCCAGCCGCAGTTTGACGCTGCCAGCGCGCGCAAGCTCTACCTGAAAATTGAAAAAGCGCAGTTCTATGCACTGTTCGGTGACCACGACACCGGCTTGTCGGGGACCGAACTGGGCCGCTACAGCCGTACCCTGAACGGCTTCAAGTCAGAATTCAAAGGCGAGCGATTCGGCTACAACGCCTTTGCCAGCATGACCGCGCAAAGCTTTCGCAAGGACGAAATCCAGGGCGACGGCACCTCCGGCCTGTACCGCCTGGCCAGCCGCGACATCGTGGTGAATTCCGACAAGGTGCGCATTGAGGTGCGTGACCGCTTCCGGCCCGAAATCATCATCAGCAGCCGAACGTTCACCCGCTACCTCGACTACCAGATCGACCATGCGCTGGGCACGCTGTTCTTTCGTGAGCCGATTGCCTCGCGCGATGCCGACTTCAACCCGGTGTTCATCGTGGCCGAATACGAGTCCGGCGGCCAGGCCGACGCCAAACTGACCTACGGCGGCCGCGTTGCCATGAAGGTTGGCGACAACCTGGGCCAGAAAAGCGAGGTGGGCTTCAGCCGCATCCATGAAGGCAACGTCGGCCGGGAAGCGACGCTGACGGCTGCCGACAGCACCGTGCGTTTTGGCGACACCACCAAGCTGCGCGCCGAAATTGCCACCAGCCAGCGCAATTCGGTGCTGGGCAAGGAAAACGGCAGTGCCTATCTGGTCGAGCTAAGCCACATCGAGGGCAACACCGCTGCGCGCGCCTATGCGCGCCAGCAAGACGCCGGTTTCGGCCTGGGCCAGCAGGCCGGCTCCGAAGCCGGAACGCGCAAGATGGGCGCCGACGCACGGCTCCAGCTGTCGGACTCGGTGCAGCTCCAGGCCGAGACTTACCGCCAGACGAACCTGGTCACCACCGCCCAGCGAGAGGTGCTGGAGGCGCGCGGCCAATGGAAAAACGAAGGATTCACCACCAGCGCTGGCCTGCGCGCAGCCAGTGAAACCGACGGCAAGGGCAAAGACGCCAGCGTGCGCCAGCTCATCACCGGCATAGGCTACGAATTGCTGGACAAGCAGCTGCTCCTGCGCGCCAGCAACGAGCTGGACCTGGGCAGCCGTGCCGATGGCGCAAGCGTCAGCTTCCCGAACCGGCTGATCCTGGGCTTCGATTACAAGCTCAACCCGCAAACGACCCTGTTTGCCCAGCATGAACTGGCGCGCAGCGGGGAACTCAAGGCCGACACGACGCGTGTGGGCCTGCGCACCCAGCCCTGGACCGGCGGCGAGGTGGTCACGTCACTGGGCAACCAGGCCGGACTTGACGGTGGCCGTATGTACGGTAACCTCGGGCTGGTGCAGAAGGTGCAAATCAGCGAGCAATGGGCTGCCGATTTTGGCGTGGACCGCTCGCAAACGCTGCGCGGCTCAGCCGTCAGCCCGTTCAATGCGGCGCAGCCGCTGGCGTCCGGCACCCTTGGCACCAGCGGTTTTTCCGGTGCCACGTCAAATACCACGCCCGGTGTCACGAACAGCCTGGTCACGGGTGACTACACTGCCTTGCTTGTCGGCGGCGCCTACAAAACACGCGACTGGAGCAGCAATGCCCGGCTCGAATGGCGCGGCAGCGATATGGACACCAAGGTCAACCTGCTGCTGGGCGCGCAGCGCAACCTGGACGAGGGCCGCACCCTGGCCGCCGGCCTGATCTACAACCGGGGCAAAGGCACCGTCGACACCACCCGGGTGGACACCCGTTTGAGTTATGCGCACCGGCCCCTGAACAGTGAGTGGATCTGGCTCGACCGGCTCCAGTACATCCATGAATCCAGCCAGGACCTGGCAGGCCGTTTGCTGACCCGCAAGCTCATCAACAACCTGAACGTCAACTGGATGCCGAACCGCCAAACGCAGATTGCCTTGCAGTACGGCCTCAAGTATGTGCGCGACAGCATCGACAGCACTGCCTACAAGGGGTTCACTGATTTGGTCGGCATCGAGGCGCGGCAAGACCTGGACGAGCACTGGGACATCGGCCTGCATGGTGGCATGCTGCACTCCTGGCAGGCGGGCACACGCGACTACCAGCTGGGCGTTTCGCTGGGCTTCAAGCTGGCTGACAATGCCTGGCTGAGCGTGGGCTACAACCAGCGCGGCTTTCTTGATGCCGATTTTGCTGGCGCCCAATACCGCGCCCGTGGCCTTTACCTGAATCTGCGCGTCAAGTTTGACCAGGACTCCATCAACCTCAATGACCGGAACAAGGTACAACTGGCTCGCCAGCCCTGACCGTTGAATCCATGCGCCCTGCCATGTCTACTATAAAAATTCCCCAGGCTGCTGTCAGCAGCTACAGCGCAATGCGTTTGCTGGCGGCTTCGTGGCTGAGGTTGCTTGCCGGCTTGCTGGTGGCGATGCTGTCTTTTTCAGCGGCGGCCCTCAATTGCGCCACACCTGGAAAAGACGGTGCCGGCGGTACGCTCAACGGCGTGATCAATCGCTATTGGCCAGGAACGGCCAGTGCCAGTGCTGGTGCCACCAGCATTGTCCTGGGCTCCTCGATTGGCTCGGGCGCCGCCATAGCCGTGGGTGACTTGCTGCTGGTGATCCAGGTGCAAGATGCCGCGATAGATCGCAGCAATGACAACACTTATGGCAGCGGCAACGGTCTTAATCGGGGCTCCGGCTCGACTGCATTGAACAGTGCCGGGCTGTATGAATATGTACGCGCCACCAACGCCGCAGCCATTGGCGGTGGAACAGTGACTGTTGTGGGCGGCAGCGGCGCTGGCTTGCTCAACACTTATACCGATGCGGCTGCCAGCAGTACGCAAGGGCAGCGCCGTTTTCAGGTCGTGCGTGTCCCGCAGTACACCACCGCGACCCTCGGTTCAGGGCTAACCGCGATGGCCTGGAATGGCAGCACGGGCGGCGTTTTGGTGTTCGATGTGGCCGGGCAGTTGACGCTTGGCGGCGCGACGGTGAGCGTCAATGGCCTTGGATTTCGCGGCGGCGCCGCACGGGAGCTGACGGGAGGCCCTGGCGCCAATACCGATTACCGCACCAACGCTGCCAATGACAACAATGGCTCCAAAGGCGAAGGTATTGCCGGAACACCACGTTATGTCAATAACCTGGGCGTGCTTTTGAACACCGGTAGTGAAGGCTACCCCAATGGCAGCCACGCACGGGGCGCGCCAGGCAATGCAGGGGGCGGTGGCACCGACGGCAACCCTGTTGACAACAAAGAGAACACAGGAGGCGGTGGCGGTTCGAATGCAGGTGGCGGTGGCAAGGGCGGCAATGGTTGGCGCAGCGCGTCTCCTACCGGCGGCTTTGGTGGCTTTGATTACGCCCCTTCTTTAAACCCGGGACGGTTGTTCCTGGGCGGCGGCGGAGGCTCGGGCACCAACAACAACGGCACCGGCGACATCGGAGCCGGTTTCGCTTCCAGCGGCGCGGCAGGGGGCGGCCTGGTGATGATTCGCGCTGGCAGCATCACTGGTAACGGCACGATCAGCGCCAATGGCGCCAATGCCAACAACAGCGCACGAAACGACGGCTCTGGCGGTGGCGGCGCAGGCGGATCGGTACTCGTGTACGTAAATGCCGTCAGCGCTGGCTTGCTCAGCGTTCAGGTCAAGGGCGGTAATGGCGGCACCAACGCGGGCGGCACCAACGCGGGCAGCTCTGCGGCACCCGCGCACGGGCCGGGCGGCGGCGGTAGCGGCGGTTTTGTCGTTACTTCTGCTACGGTTTCAGCGTCGATTAATTTCGACGGAGGTGCGGCAGGGACCACTGTTGTCAACACCGACAACTTTGGTGCGACTGCAGGAAACAGCGGTACGAACGCGACGCTGAACAGCGGACAAATCCCGGGTGTGAGTTCCGGGAGCGAATGCAGCCCCCGCTTGGTCTTCATGAAAACCGTGTCTGTATTCAGAGACCCGTTCAACAACACCACCAATCCGAAAAATATTCCCGGAGCCGAGGTTCTTTACACGCTGCGGGTAACCAATACAGGTACCGGCACGGTAGACACCGGCGCTACTGTCATCACCGACCCGATACCCGCCAACACTGAATTGTTTTTAGGTGATCTGGGTGTTGCCAACTCCGGTCCGATCGCTTTTGTCCAGGGCACCAGCACGTTGACCTGGACCTTTGACTCGCTGGCCAGCACGAGTGATGATGTCAGTTTCTCAAAAGACAACTGCGCAAACTTCGTCACGCCAACGCCGACACTGAACTACGACTCGACTGTCAACTGCATACGCTTGAACCCCAAAGGGGTCATGGCCGCTGCGAGCGCCGCCGGCAACTCATATTTCGAACTGAAGTTCCGGGTGCGCGTCAAGTAGGTTGGGTGACGCGCGAAGATGCAGCGCTGCCTCAACTCGACATGGGCCAGGCACAGCCTGAACCAAATTACAGCATCTCGTCCGGTGCCAGCGGTCCGAACAGTTTGAGCAGCAGCTTCAGGGTCAGGCTGGCATCGGGCTCAATCGTCGAATCCTTAAGCCCTGAGCCCTGCGGCGCGCGCCACATCAGTTTCCCGCCCACCAGCGACACACGGTAGGCACCGTTGGCCAGTGCGGGCTCGATCATTCTCGTGGTTTCCTGTGACAGCAGGCGGTTTCGGATGACGATGGCGACTTCGCTGTTTTGTAGTTTCGAGCGTAAGTCCAGGTTCATCGAACCCACCACCAGCAGCCGGCCGTCCATCACCACCACCTTGGCATGCAAGCTTGCGCGTGAGCCGCTTTTCGACCCCCCGGTAGAACCAACGCCCGAACCGAAGCTTTTGACCGTTCCTTCCTGTTCGGCGCGCATTTCATAGAGCTCAACGCCTATGGCCAGCAGCGCTTCCCGGTAGCGGGCATAGCCTGCATGGGCGGCAGGCGCATCGTTGGACGCCAGGGAATTGGTCAGCACTCGGACCCGCACGCCGCGGCGGCGCATCTCGGCAAACTGGCGCATCATGAGTTGGCCCGGAACAAAGTAGGGCGAGACGATCAGCAGGTCGGTTTTGGCCTGCGACATGAGTTGCAGCAGGCCATCGACCGCCGTTTCCTGCGCCTCTGCCACGTCGTCGGCATCGGCGGCAATCTTTGACGGGTGGTCGACCAGCAGCACCGATGGTGCCCAGGTCCAGGTCAATAAACTCAGGTCGGTCGAGTCGGGCAAAGCGCTGGGGGCCTCGGTGGCTCTGGCCAGAGGCTTGACGGGCGATTCCCCAGCCGCGTCTGCCGCTGGCTGCGTGGTGCTGGTAACTACGCCCGGGCCGGCTGCCACGGGACTGGGCTTGAGCACCTTGATTTCTTCCTCGCTCATCAACGACTGCACCGGATAGGCCAGCGTATTGTTCCAGTACTGGTCAAAGCTGCGCGACAGGTCGCGCGCGATACGGCCTGCCGCCAGCACATCGATGTCAACGAAATTGGTGCCTTCGCCCTGACCAAAATAGGTTTCGCCCAGATTGCGCCCGCCCGTAATGGCGACGGCGTTGTCTGCGACAAAAATCTTGTTGTGCATGCGTCGCTGCATGCGCGCCACATCCTTGAGGTTGCTCAGAATCCGCAACAGCATCGATCCGCGCCCGCCGGGTAGCGGGTTGAACAGGCGCAGCTCAATGTTCTTTTCAAACGCCATCTTCAGCACCTGCGCATTCTTGCCTGAGGTGTTGAAGTCGTCCAGCAGGATACGGATGCGAACACCGCGCCCGGCCGCTTCGCGCAGGGCCTCAAACATGCGTTCGGTGGTGTCGTCGGCAAAGATGGCGTAGTACTGGATATCCAGCGTTTTTTGCGCTGCCTTGATCAGCGTCATCCGGCTGGTGAAGGCCAGTTCGGCATTGCCGACAAGTGCGAAGCCGGAGTCGTTGCGTGTGCTTGCGCGGGCGGCGCGCGCCTGCACCAGCTGGCCCAGCCGGGTTTCCATCGGGTTGGCCAGCGCCGTTGACACTGGGCGTTCCACCTGCCCTGGCAGCGAGGCGCATCCAGTCATGCAGACGCTGAAAAGTACCAGGGCCAGCCATTGACGAATGTCGCCACGCCGGCTTGCCTGAAAAACGGTAAAAGGGCTGAGGCCGAGCGCAACAGTGGTTTGCATGATGCTGGCCACTTTAGCGTAAGGCCGGTCCGTTCAAACACCCAGCAGGGCACATTTCTGCCGCTACTTTTTGCAGTTAACGAGCCTGATGTCAGCGTCGGCCACATCGGTGCGATACCACCGCCCGCATAAAGATCGCAAGGTGGCCAGCCACGTTGAAAAGTTCTCAGGACGATAAGGCTTCCCAGCGTTGCAGAGCGTCCATGAGCTCTTCCTCGATTTTGCTGTTGCGCGCCGTGAGTTCGGCTGCCCTCTTGGCATTGCTGGTGTAAAGCGTGCCGTCATAGAGCTCCTGCTCGATCGCCTTTTGCTGCGACTCGAGTTGCTGGATCAACGCCGGCAAGCCGTCGAGCTCACGCTGCTCCTTGTAGCTTAGTTTCTTTTTTGATAGCTGCTCGCGCTCATCCTTATTCAGCTCGGAACTGTTTTTCTCCTTGCTTTTGGCGCTGGAGGCTGTGGGTGCCGGTTTATTGCTGCCGGTGATTTGCGCCGCGCGTTTCGACTGGGTGATCCAGTCGGTCACGCCGCCTTCGTATTCGCGCCAGAAACCCGGGTTCTCAGGCGTGCCTTCGTAGGCGATGGTGCTGGTCACCACGTTGTCGAGGAAGCGCCTGTCATGGCTGACCAGAAAGACCGTGCCTTCGTAGTTTTGCAGCAGGTCTTCCAGCAGTTCCAGCGTGTCGATGTCCAAGTCGTTGGTCGGCTCGTCGAGCACCAGCACGTTGGCGGGCCGCGCAAACAGGCGCGCCAGCAGCAGGCGGTTACGCTCGCCTCCTGACAGCGTGCGCACTGGCGAGTTGGCGCGCGAAGGCGAGAACAAAAAGTCCGTCAGGTAGCTCTTGACGTGCTTTTTCTGGCCATTGATCTCGACCCATTCGCTGCCTGGGCTGATGAAGTCTTCCAGTGTGGCGTCCAGGTCCAGCGCATCGCGCATCTGGTCAAAATAGGCCACCTGCAGATTTGCGCCTTGGCGGATCTTGCCGGGCGGGGTGGTTACATCCGGCTGCAGTTCTCCCAGGATGAGCTTGAGTAACGTGGTCTTGCCCGCGCCATTCGGGCCGAGCAGGCCGACCTTGTCGCCGCGCAATAGCGTGCCGCTGAATTTGTTGACGATGATCTTTTCTGCACCCGGATGGCCAAAGCTTTTAGACACGTCGGTGAGTTCGGCCACGATCTTGCCGCTTTTGTCGCCGCTTGACACGTCCAGGTTGACGCGGCCAACCGCATCGCGCCGGGCTGCGCGGTTTTCCCGCAACGCGTCAAGCCGCACGATGCGGGCGGTACTGCGTGTACGGCGTGCCTCGACCCCTTTGCGTATCCACACTTCCTCTTGCGCCAGCAGTTTGTCCGCCTTGGCAAATATGACGGCTTCCTGCGCCATCTGATCGTCTTTCTGGATCAGGTACTGAGCAAAATTGCCGGGGTAGCTGCGCAGTTTGCCGCGATCCAGTTCAACAATGACATTCGCCACTTGGTCCAGAAATGCCCGGTCATGGGTGATGGTGATGATGCTGCCATTGAAATTGACCAGCAGTTCCTCTAGCCAGGCAATCGAGTCAAGGTCCAAGTGGTTGGTTGGCTCGTCGAGCAACAGCACATCGGGCTTGGCCACCAAGGCTTGGGCCAGCGCCACGCGCTTCTTGGTGCCACCTGAAAGCGAGCCCACGATGGCGTCTTTGTCTAAATGCAACCGGTGCAGGGTTTCTTCAACTCGCTGCTCCCATGTCCAGCCATCTAGCGCTTCGATTTCGGATTGCAGTGCGTCAAGATCTGTATGCTCGTCAGCTGCAAGATACATCTCAACTACATGCTTAGTGCGCGCCAGACCTGCGCTGGCAGCAATGAAGACCGTCGCATGGGGGTCCAGGCTGGGTTCCTGCGGAACATAGGCAATGCGCAGGTTCTGCTGCAATTGCAAGGTGCCGTCATCGGGTTTTTCCAGCCCCGCAAGGATTTTGAGCAACGATGACTTGCCCGTGCCATTGCGACCAATCAAGCCAATGCGTTGGTTGGTTTCAAGAGAGAAATCTGCATGATTCAGCAGAGCGACATGCCCAAAAGCGAGTTGGGCGTCTAAAAGAGTAATGAGTGCCATATAGAGAGTGATTATCCCGTCATGGGGGTAACCACGCGATTTCCTGAGATCAGTAGAGCAAGCAGGCATGTATTTTCAATTGACCTTCCTTTTTTTCAGTCTCGGCGAGAAGATGGCGCACATCAAGGGTGGCGCAGTCATGACTAGCAGTCGGGGCGTTGTCAGTCCAAAAAATCCTGCGAGGAGATAAAAATTTTCGTAGTGGATGATTCGCAAAGTGCGAGCGACGGTGCTATGATTTGAGGCTCTGCAGATGACAAAGCGGCTTGTTCAAAAGACGGTTGCCGGATTTCGAAGCAGTCAAGTTAAACAAATTTTCGTGCTGTGTAAAAAGCGGTATATAATTTGAGGCTCAGCTGATTACAGCTAACGACGTGAAGCGGGGTGGCAAGCGCTACCGAG
>NZ_JADOVE010000018.1:0-109564 GCF_015752225.1 Polaromonas sp. CG_9.11 | reverse complement strand
CAGAACTGCGTGCACTGCAAGACGTGCGACATCAAGGACCCGACGCAAAACATCGTCTGGGTCACGCCTGAAGGCGGCGGTGGGCCCAACTACAGCGGCATGTAAGGCCGTTTCCAACCCTTCAACCCTTCAATCCACAACACGAGACATCGACATGAACGACCTGAACGGCTACGACATCGAAGACCTGAGCGTGGGCATGATGGCGGTCTTTTCCAAGACCATCACCGAAGCCGACATCGTGCTGTTTGCCGGCGTGTCGGGCGACACCAACGCCATCCACATCAACGAAGAGTACGCGGCGACGACGGCGTTCAAGGGCCGCATCGCCCACGGTTTCCTGTCGGCCAGCGTGATCTCGGCGGCAGTCGCCAACCGCTTGCCCGGCCCCGGCGCCATCTACATGGACCAGCACCTGAAGTTCCTGGCGCCAGTGCGCCCCGGCGACACCGTGCACGCCACCGTCAAGGTGCGCGAGGTCATCGCCGACCGTGGCCGCGTGGTGCTGCACACCACCTGCAGCGTCAGGGGCGTCGTGGTCATCGATGGCGAAGCGCTGGTGAAGGTCGATTCGTCGGTCCGGCGTGCCGCCAAGGCCTCAGCCCTGCTGGCCGCCCCGGCCACCGCCTGACCTCCTCAATCATTCAAGCATCACACCAGAAAGCACCCCATGAGCTACCAAGCCCCCCTGAAAGACATGCTGTTCGCCATGCAGGAACTTGCCGGCCTGCCCAGGGTCAGCGCCCTGCCCGGCTTTGAAGACTATGACCTGGACACCGCCCAAGCCGTGCTCGAAGAGTCGGCGAAATTTTGCGAAAACGTCGTCGCGCCGCTGAACTGGGAAGGCGACCAGACGCCGAGCAGCTGGAAAGACGGTGTCGTCACCACTACGCCCGGCTTCAAGGACGCCTTCAGGCAGTTTGCCGAAGGCGGCTGGCAAGGCGTGATCCATCCGGCAGAATTCGGCGGCCAGGGCTTCCCGAAGCTGATCGCCACGCCCTGCGCCGAAATGCTGCATGCCGCCAACATGTCGTTCGCGCTGTGCCCGATGCTGACCGATGGTGCCATCGAGGCGCTGCTGGTGGCCGGCAGCGACGCGCTCAAGCGCAAGTTTGCCGCCCGCCTCATCAGCGGCGAGTGGACCGGCACCATGAACCTGACCGAGCCGCAGGCAGGCTCGGACCTGGCCGCCGTGCGCAGCCGCGCCGAACCGCAGGCAGACGGCAGCTACAAGGTGTTTGGCACCAAGATCTACATCACCTACGGCGAGCACGACATGACCGGGAACATCGTTCACCTGGTGCTGGCCCGCGTGCCGGGCGCACCCGAAGGCGTCAAGGGCATCTCGCTGTTCGTGGTTCCCAAGTTTCTGGTCAATGACGACGACAGCCTGGGCGCGCGCAACGACGTGCATTGCGTGAGCATCGAGCACAAGCTCGGCATCAAGGCCAGCCCGACCGCCGTGCTGCAGTTCGGCGACCACGGCGGCGCGGTCGGCTACCTGATCGGCGAAGAAAACCGCGGCCTCGAATACATGTTCGTCATGATGAATGCCGCCCGCTTTGCCGTCGGCATGCAGGGCATCGCGATGGCCGACCGCGCCTACCAAAAAGCCGTGCGTTTTGCGCATGACCGCGCCCAGAGCCGCGACCTGGCGGGATCAAGCGGCCCGGTCGCCATCATCCACCACCCCGATGTCAAGCGCATGCTCCTGACCATGCGCGCGCATGTCGAAGGCGCGCGCGCCCTGGCCTATGTGGCGGCCGCCGCCAGCGACGCGGCGCACCACGCCAGCGGCGAATCCATCCGGGCGCACCACCAGGCGATGTACGAGTACCTGGTTCCCGTGATCAAGGGCTTTTGCACCGAGATGTCCATCGAGATGGCCAGCCTGGGCGTGCAGGTGCATGGCGGCATGGGCTACATCGAGGAAACCGGCGCCGCCCAGTACCTGCGCGACGCCCGCATCCTGACGATCTACGAAGGCACCACCGCCATCCAGGCGAACGACCTGGTGGGCCGCAAGACATTGCGCGACAAGGGGGTCGTGGCCAGGTCGCTGTGCGACCAGATCGCCAGCACCGAGCAAGACCTTGCCGCGCTCAACAACGACGACTGCACCGCCATGCTGGGTGCCTTGCGCCAGGGCCGGCTGGCGCTTGAAAAGACCATCGACTTCATGGTCGCCAACGGCAGGAGCGAGCCCAAAACGGTGTACGCCGGCGCGGTGAACTACCTCAAGCTGGCTGGCGTGGTGTTGTGCGGCTGGCAGATGGCGCGCGCCCTGATGGTGGCGCAGGACAAGCTAGACAGCGACCCGGCGTTTTTCACCGCCAAAGTGGTCACCGCCCGTTTCTACGCCGAATCGGTGCTGACGCAGGCGCCCGGTCTGGCCCAGGGCATCTGCCTGTCCGGCCCGACCACCAACCGCATGCCGGTTGACCTGTTCTGAACGGCAGGCTGCGCTACCCCAGCTTTGCGCAAGAAATTCAATTGTTTTTTTAATGGAGGATGAAGCATGAGCTCTGAAATGTATGCCCGGATTCGATTGAATCCGAAATTCAAGGAACTGGTCAGCAAGCGCGAGCGCCTGGCCTGGACGTTAACCGGCATTGTGCTGGTGCTGTTTTTTGGCCTGTTCCTGACAGTGGCCTTCAACCCGGCGGTGCTGGCGATCCGCCTGGGCGACAGCTTTGTGACCACCGGCCTGGTGATTGGCCTTTTCGAATTCGTCCTGTTCTGGGTTCTCACGGCGTATTACGTGGTGCGCGCCAATTCGGAATTTGACGCACTGACCGAAGAGTTGCTGCGCGAATCCATGAAAGCAAAAAAATGATCAAAACACTTGTAAAACTGGTCGCCGGCCTGCTGGCCCTGGGCGCCACCGGCGCGGGAATAGCCGCCGGCGCTGTGGAAATCGCGCAAAAGCAGCCGCTCAACATTCCGGCGATCATCATGTTCGCCGTCTTTGTCGGCATGACGCTGGGCATCACCTACTGGGCGGCCAGCCGCACCAAAACCGCTTCGGACTTCTACACCGCAGGCGGCGGCATCACCGGCTTTCAAAACGGCTTGGCCATGGCCGGCGACTACATGTCGGCCGCCACGCTGCTCGGCCTGACCGCGTTGGTATTCACCAACGGCTACGACGGTTACCTGTTCATGATTGCCTTCTTTGTCGGCTGGCCCGTCATCTTGTTCCTGATGGCCGAACGCCTGCGCAACCTGGGCAAGTTCACCTTTGCCGACATCACCTCCTACCGGCTGGACCAGGGCAAGGTCCGCACCATGGCGGCTATCGGCTCGCTGACGGTGGTCTGCTTTTACCTGATCGTGCAGATGGTCGGTGCCGGCCAGCTGATCAAGCTGCTGTTCGGCCTGGACTACCACATTGCCGTGATCGTGGTGGGCGCCCTGATGGTCGTGTATGTGACCTTCGGCGGCATGGTTGCCACCACCTGGGTGCAGATCATCAAGGCTTGTTTGCTGCTGTTCGGAGGCACGGTCATCACGGTGCTGGCGTTTTCGCAGTTCGGCTTCAGCTTCAACACCCTGGCCGCCAAGAGCATCGAGATCCACAAGCTGAAAGACATGCTGTTCGCCCCCGGCAAGCTGCTGCAGGACCCGGTCAATGCCATTTCGCTGGCACTGGGCCTGATGTTCGGCCTGGCTGGTCTGCCGCACATCCTGATGCGCTTTTTCACCGTCAACAATGCCAAGGAAGCGCGCAAGTCGGTGCTGTACGCAGCCGGATTCGTTGGTTTCTTCTTCAACGTGATTTTGCTGATGGGCCTGTGCTCCATCGTTATCGTCGGCACCAACCCCGATTTCTTCGAGGGCGGCACGGTGGGCGGCAAGATCATCGGCGGCGGCAACATGGTGGCAATGCACCTGGCCAAGGCCGTGGGCGGCGACCTGCTGCTCGGCTTCCTGGCGGCCGTGGCTTTTGCGACGATTCTGGCCGTGGTGTCGGGACTGGCACTGGCCGGCGCATCCGCCATCTCGCACGACCTGTATGCCCGCGTGATCAAAAAAGGCAATGTGTCCGAAGCGCAGGAAATCAAGGTGTCCAAAATGGCTTCCTTCGGCATCGGCCTGATCGCCGTGGTGCTGGGCATTGCCTTTGAAAAGCAGAACGTGGCCTTCATGGCAGCGCTGGCCTTTGGCATTGCAGCGGCGGGCAACTTTCCGGTGCTGTTCCTGTCGATGTACTGGAAGGACCTGACCACGCGCGGCGCGCTGGCGGCAGGTTATGGCGGCTTGACGGCTGCGGTGGTGCTGGTGGTGCTGTCCAAATCCGTCTGGGTGACGGTGTTCGGCTATAGCGCACCCATCTTCCCGTACGACCAGCCGGCCTTGTTTGCCATGCCTTTGGCTTTCCTGCTGGGTTATGTGTTTTCCATCACCGACAAGAGCCCACGCGCCGCCAAGGAGCGCTTGGCTTATGCGGACCAGTGGGTCCGCGCCCAGACCGGCTTTGGCGCCGATGGCGCTGTCAGCCACTGACAGGCCCCTGAGAAAATGAAAAAGCCCCGAAGTTCGGGGCTTTTTTTTGTGCCGTCGCCACCAGGGTATCGGTTCAGCTCGGGCTGCAAGCCCCTGCCAGGCCAAGCGCGACGGCTCGGGAAGTTATCTCATCCATTGCTGTACCTCGTCCTACTGTCGAGGCTTGCACCAGCCTACTTGCAATGTGCTGTCGGGCAAGCGATAGTTGCGTGCAGACGGCAACGAAAGGAAGACATGAAGAAGCTGAAAACGACGGTGATCCTGGCTGCCCTGTTCCTGGCCGGCTGCGCCGCCCCGCCCATGCCACCCACGACCGCCGACGTTTCAACGCCAGCCCCATCAGCCGGCAAAGCAGCACTGAACGCGCAGTCCCGCGAACTTCGCACCAAAATCATTGATCGCAAGCAGAAAATCACGGTTTTTGAAGTCATGCTCACCGACGTCGAGCGACGGGCGGCCAGG
Organism: Polaromonas sp. CG_9.11; assembly: GCF_015752225.1. Taxonomy (NCBI): domain Bacteria; kingdom Pseudomonadati; phylum Pseudomonadota; class Betaproteobacteria; order Burkholderiales; family Comamonadaceae; genus Polaromonas; species Polaromonas sp. CG_9.11. The sequence continues at coordinate 104,596 of NZ_JADOVE010000018.1, read as the reverse complement.
GCTCAAATCGACTTGACCTACCTTCCCAACACCAATATCGAGTCAGAAGCTGCAACGCAACGCAGCGAGCCAGATCGCCTCTCGGTCGCGGTCAGGCCTTCGCCCGCTGCTGCGGTCCCTGCAAATTCCACGGCACTAAAACCGTCCGCAAAAAAACGTTCAGCAAGAAAGCCACACTCGAAAAAGAAATCAATACGTCGCAATGATCCCTCGTCCCCGCCGCGTGGTGGGCAGGGACAGGCTTCACAAGAAAACTCACCGGGCAGATGAATTAATCGGGACTTTATAGGGCGAAGTGAGTGGTTTCGAACTGCGTGCTTCACGCTGCCTCAAATGGCATAGAAACATTAACCGGTCAGTGATTCACGTCAATCTGTTAATTTTTCGTGGACTCGCATCACCCCATGCAAACCTATGCAGACGCCAAGAACTGCACAGGGGGCTTGATGGCAGACGTAAACCAGGCGGTGCAGCAGAAATTTAGGCGATTTTCCAACGTTGCAAGGCGAGCCTCCAGTTCCAGTTCGTACACCTCCTTCGCTGGGCCTCTGCCCATCGTTTGGCCAGCAAGACCAAGCTCTTTTTGGCCCGCCCGGACCGGATTGGGATCGCTTACCGCAAGTGCCCCGAAGTCCGCAACATATGGCGTCGATTTGGCCTTGAGCACTTCGCCGAAAATGAAGGACGGCGCCCTCTCAAGCAGGCTGCGCAACTGGTTGACTGCTTTCGGCTTGCCCACGGCTTGAGGTCAATGCAACCACGCGAAACACCAAAACGCCTCACTTGGTAGAGTACTGCCCATGGTGAAAACGCGCGCATTGGTCTGGCTTAAACGCGATTTGCGCATTGACGACCACGCGCCGCTGCTTGCGGCACAAGGCTTTGACACAACCGTCGCCCTTTTTGTGATCGAGCCTGAATGGCTGCAGAGCCCGGAGTGCGATGCCAGCCATGTGGAAACCTGTCTGACTTGCCTTGCAGAATTGCGCGTGGCGCTCGCCCAACGTGGTGTGCCGCTGCTGGTGAGGACCGGTTCCATCCTTCGGGTCTTTCAGACCTTGAAGGCAGACTATGCTTTCACCCATGTGCTCAGCCACGAAGAAACCGGCCCCGGCTGGACCTACACCCGCGACCAGCAGGCAGGGCAGTGGTGCATGGGGCAAGGTGTGAATTGGCTTGAGTTTTCACAGACCGGTGTGGTACGGCGTTTGCGATCCCGCCAGGGGTGGGCGGGCAGCTGGCAAGCCCGTATGGATACGCCGCTGCGTCTGCTGCAAGGGGGCTTCAACGCGGGGCAGACCCAGACGGCTCAATTGGCGGTGGATGACATTCCCACACTGGCTTCCCTGGGCTTGGCACCCCACCGAAAAAACCTCCAGGCTGCGGGTGAGCGAGCGGCCTGCCAAACGTTGAAATCTTTTTTACAAAGCCGCGGCCGCGACTACTGCAAGGCACTGTCGAGCCCACTGACAGCCGAATCGGGCTGCAGCCGCCTGAGCCCGCACCTGGCCTTTGGCACGCTGTCGATGCGCGTCGTGCATCAAGCCACCGAGGCCAGCATGGCCCGAACCAACGACCCATCATTGGCGTACGGACTCAAAGGCTTTTCCAGCCGCTTGCGCTGGCACTGCCATTTCATGCAAAAACTGGAGAGCGAGCCGGCCATCGAGTTTCATAATTTTTCACGCGCCTGTGATGGCTTACGCCCCGGTGACGTTCAGGGTGGTGCGGCGCCCTTTGGCGATGCGGACGAAGCCCGTTTTCAAAGCTGGTGTGAAGGCCGCACCGGCTACCCGATGGTGGACGCCTGCATGCGTTCGCTCGTCGCCACCGGCTGGCTGAACTTTCGCATGCGCGCCATGCTGGTGAGCTTCGCCTCCAACCACCTTTGGCTGCACTGGCGAACTACAGGTATTTTTTTGGCCCGCCAATTTCTTGATTTTGAACCTGGCATCCATTGGAGCCAGATGCAGATGCAAAGCGGCACCACCGGCATCAACACCCTTCGCATGTACTCACCTACCAAACAAGCGCAGGACCATGACCCGCAGGGCCTGTTCATCCGCCGCTGGGTGCCCGAGCTGGCGCGGGTACCACTGCCCTATTTGGCAACCCCCTGGACCATGGACATTGCTGTGCAGCGGACGGCGGGCTGCTTCATAGGGCACGACTACCCCGCACCCGTGGTGGACGACAAGACTGCCATGAAGGCGGCCAAGGACCGCTTGTATGGCCTGCGCAGCTCAGCAGAGGCACACCTGCAGGCCAGGCAAGTGCTGGTGCGCCATGGTTCCCGCAAGAGCGGCCTGCCCCCTGGCGCCAACCGGCGCACCAGCCAAAATACAAAAAAGACCGAAACCGCGCGCTTTGTTCAAGGTGATTTATTTGGGCAAGATAGCGAATGAAAAGCGACTTCAAAGGCAACAAACAATCGCTACCCAGCAAACCGTGTGCAGTGTGCGGCCGCACCATGACCTGGCGCAAAGCCTGGGCTAAAAACTGGGCGTCGGTGCTGTATTGCTCCGACGCCTGCCGGGCCCGCAAAAAAGAAAAACTGAAAAATGACTGAAGGCAGAATCCGTAACCTGGTCATTGTGCTGGGCGACCAGCTCGATGAGGCATCCAGCGCCTTCAACGGCTTCGACCCCGGGTTGGACGAAATCTGGATGGCCGGGGTGGCTGAAGAGTCGGAGCATGTGTGGTCTGCCAAACAGCGCATTGCCTTATTCCTGAGCGCCATGCGCCACTTTGCAGAAGCCCTGCGGGCGCAGCATTGGCCTTTGACTTACACGCCACTCGATGCACCGACAACCCGGGCACGCTGAGTTCATCACTTGCCGCAGACATTGCGCGCCTTCAACCCACCGCGCTGGTCATGACGGCACCAGGCGACTGGCGCGTCTTGCAAGCTGTTCGTGCGGTTGCCGTTGTTGCGGCCCTGCCGCTGGACCTGCGTGATGACCGGCATTTTTTCACCTCCGTGCGCGACTTTGCCGCCCATGCAAAGGGCAGAAAACAGTTGCGCATGGAATACCGGTACCGCGAACTTCGCAGGAAAAACGGCATTTTGATGGCTGGAAAAGAGCCGGAAGGCGGCCAATGAAACTTCGATGCGGACAACCGCGAATCGTTTGGCAAGGCTGGTCCGGTGAATGTGCCCCAGCCAGTGCGCTTTGTGCCCGATACCATCACGCTGGAGGTCATAGAACTGGTCAACACCCGCTTTCGTGCTCATCCCGGCAAGCTCACCACCTTTGGCTGGCCAGTGACTCGCCCCCAGGCGCTGGTGGCGTTGGAAGCATTTATGGCTTGCCGCCTGCCGTTGTTTGGCCAGTATGAAGATGCCATGTGGTCGGGGGAGCCCTGGCTGTACCACTCGCACCTGTCGGCGGCCATGAATCTCAAGCTGCTGAACCCACGCGAGGTGGTGCTGGCCGCTGAAAATGCTTACCGTGCAGGACACGCGCCGCTGCCAGCGGTCGAGGGCTTTATCCGCCAGATCTTGGGCTGGCGCGAGTATGTGCGCGGTATCTACTGGACACAAATGCCGGACTACCTGGATCGCAATGCCCTGAACGCTCAGGCGCCGTTGCCCGACTTCTACTGGACCGGCGACACCGACATGGCCTGCCTGAAAGACACCATCACCCAGACGCTGGAGCACGGCTACGCTCACCACATCCAGCGTTTGATGGTCACCGGGCTGTACGCCTTGTTGCTGGGCGTGAAACCCCAAGCGGTGCACCAGTGGTACCTCAGCGTCTATGTGGATGCGGTGGAATGGGTGGAGTTGCCCAACACACTGGGCATGGGCCAGTTTGGCGATGGCGGCCTGATGGCCAGCAAACCCTATGTGGCCAGTGGAAAATACATCCAGCGCATGAGCAACCACTGCAAAGGCTGCCGTCACGACCCCGCGCAATCGATCGGCGCAACAGCCTGCCCCTACACCACCCTCTACTGGGATTTTTTGATGCGCCACGAAGTCCTGCTCAAGAAAAACCCGCGCATGGCCATGCAACTCAAAAACCTGGCGCGACTTGACGGCCCTGCACGCGATGCAATCCAAATCCAGGCCAATGCACACCGCCATGCCCCGTTGTGAACCCGCGGTACAGGCGGCACGCCTATGCCTGGGGCCGGTACGGCCAGGCGTGCCTCGGTCTTGGCCCTTCAGTTGCGCCGTGCAATGATTTCACACTCCAAGGGAGCAAATTAGCGCTTCAAGCCTGGCGTTGTCATCAGCGTCCCCCACGCTGCGCATGCAAGGGCGCACAGCCATCTCCCTGCGCCGGGTGCCAACCGGGAAGTTCACGGGTCCCGGACGCGTCAACCAACACATTACCTTTCGGCTCGCCTCGGGAAGCATCGAGATCGTGAGGCCATCAGAATTTCTCGACCCACGGCCTGACTTCGATTTCCCAGGTCCAGGCATTGCGAGGCTGTGCCAGCAGATGCAGGTAAGTCTGTGCGATGGCGTCCGGGTCAAGTTGCGCGTCCGCCGTTCCTGGCGTGGCGGCCATGTCGTCAGACGGGGGCCGGATCGACCCGTCGATGACGACATGGCCCACATGGATGCCCTGCGGATGGAGCTCGCGCGCCAGGCTCTGGGCCAGGCCACGAAGGGCGAACTTGCCCATCGCGAAAGCGGCCGACAGTGGGTAGCCTTTGGTGCTGGCCGAAGCCCCGGTGAACAGCAACGCTCCGTGCCCCTGCGCGAGCATGCGACGGGCCGCCTGCTGCGCCACCAGGAAAGCCCCGTGGGCGGTGACGGCCACGGCCTGCGCCACGTCGCTGGCATCGACATCGACGAACGGCCCGCGAACCCGACGGCTTGCGTTGTAGACCACCACATCGGGCGCCGAACCCAGCCGCTCGCTGGCCTGGTCAAACAGTGCCTTGACATCGGCGGGGTCGGTGGCGTCGCAGCGCAGGGCCACTGCGCCCAGCGCGTCGGCCACCGGCTGCAGCTTGTCGAGCTGGCGCGCGGCCATGACCACGTGCATGCCGGCATCTTGCATGAACGCCCGCGCCAAGCTGGCGCCAAGCCCTGGGCCGGCGCCGACGATCAGGGCTGACCGGTAGGGACGCTGCACGGTCGCACTCATTGCACAGTGGCCGCGTTCTGACCGAACAGGATGCGTTTGGAGGCCTCATCGACGACCGGTGCGCTGTTGACCTCTTGTGCCCGTGCGTAGGCCCGAACGGTCGCCGGGCGCTGGCGCACGCGTTCGAACCAGACTGCCAGGTGCGGGAAGTCCTGCAGGCGCTGGCGCTGCCGTTCATGCGGGACGATCCAGGGGTAGCAGGCCATGTCGGCAATCGAGTAGCCGCCAGCGATGTACTCGCGCCCGTCAGCCAGTTGCCTGTTCAGCACCGCGTACAGACGCGCCGTTTCCTTGACATAGCGCTCAACGGCGTAGGGGATGGGCTCGGGTGCGTACTGCGTGAAGTGGTGGTTCTGTCCCGCCATCGGCCCCAGTCCGCCCATCTGCCAGAACAGCCATTGCAGCGCCAGGTTGCGCCCGCGCAGGTCCTGCGGGATGAACTGCCCAGTCTTGTCGGCCAGGTAGAGCAGGATGGCCCCCGACTCGAAGAGCGAGATCGGCTCGCCATCATCGGCCGGGGCGTGGTCGACGATTGCCGGGATGCGGTTGTTCGGCGCGATGCGCAGAAACTCGGGCTGGAACTGCTCGCCCTTGCCGATGTGCACCGGCACAATGCGATACGGCAACCCGGTTTCCTCGAGCAACAGGGTGATCTTGTGGCCGTTCGGGGTGGTCCAGTAATGCAGGTCGATCATGTCGGTTCTCCCAGGCCTTACGCGGTGAGACGGGCGTTCTGCGGGAACATCACCTTGCGGGCCTCGTCGTCCATCTCGGCCTTGAACGCGTGTTGGGTCTTCAGGGCTTCGGCCCGTTGCGCTGCCGGGCGGGCGTTGATCTCGTCGAGCAGCCGCTTGACGTTCGGCAGACTTGCCCAAGCGTCGGCCCCCAGGATGAAAGGCACGGCGCGTGCCCAGCCCCACACGGCCATGTCGACGATGGTGTAGGTGTTGCCCAGCATGTAGCGGCGTGTGGCGAGTTGCGCGTCAATCAGGACCCAGTGGCGCTGCGCCTCGAAGTCGTATCGGTTCACTGCGTAGGCCTTGGGTTCGGGTGCGAAATGTTTGAAGTGCACGGCCTGGCCGGAATAAGGGCCGATGCCGGTGGCAACGAACATCAGCCACGAGAGCATCTGAGCGCGCTGAGCGGGCGTGTTCTCAGGTAAAAAAGAACCCGTCTTCTCGGCGAGATAGAGCAAGATGGCCGTGCTGTCAAAGACAACCGCGTCACCGTCGACCAACGCGGGGGTTTTGGCATTCGGGTTGATGGCGGTGAACGCCGGCGCGTGCTGCTCGCCCTTGCGGGTGTCCACTGGAACCAGTTCATAAGGCAGACCCGCTTCTTCCAGAAACAGGGCGACCTTGGCAGGGTTGGGTGAGGGGTGGTAGTAAAGCTTGATCATGGGTTTCCTCGTCAGTAATGCGCGCTAGTGAAGTCCGAGACTATCGCAGCTTCCGCGAGAACCCGCTGGGCTCGTGCACGGTATACCAAGACAATCGCAGTTGGAATTTTGAGGTGTGACCGCCCATCGGGGTGAGCGCGAACGAGTGCTGTTGCGCTGATTTGTTCGCGGGCTCAATACATGTTATGCGCTCGCAGCACGAAGCAAATTCCCTCCCTTTGGCATTTTTGTGAACTTTCAGATGAAACTGCGGGAAACATTTGAAGCACTGCCAGACCCGTGTACGGGACCAGCCCGGTACCACGATCTGAGCGGGATGATCATGATGGCGCCGAGTGCTGTACTGTGCGGCTGCGGCAACTGGGTGGATGTGACCGAATGGGCGACGGCCCATCAAGCGTGGCTGCCCAAGCGCTTGGTGCTGGCCAAGGGCACGCCTTCGCACGACACGTTTGAACGTGTTGTTCAGCCTGCTCGATGCCGCAGTCTTCAAGTGTTGCTCACGCGCCTGGATTGCCGGCATCGTCAACCTGGTGCAAGGGGCCATGACGCTGGATGGCAAGACGCTGCGCGGTCAGCGCGGGGGACAGAACACGGCGCTGCATGTGGTCAGCGCTTTTTGCCAAATGGATGGAATGGTGCAGGTGGGCCATCTAAAAACAGACAGCAAAAGGCGAATGCGCTGCGTCATCCACCGCAACCCAGGATTCATTGGTTCACCTGGGCGCGGGCGACCTCATCCATTAAAAAAATTGACCACGTTCGCCTGAGAGACAAACGGTAATGGCTGTTCTTCAATGGCTGGCCGGCGCTGCGCTGCCAGGCATCAGGCACGAAAAGCAGAGAATTCGCCCATTTCCGTGCGTTAAACCGCTCGCTGCTGCGGTGGACGGCATGAGGGACAAAAACTCCGAAAAAAAACCCTAAGTGAGTCAATCGCTTAGGGTCTTGTTCTGGAGGAGAGGGTGGGATTCGAACCCACGGTACCTTACGGTACGCCTGATTTCGAGTCAGGTACATTCGGCCACTCTGCCACCTCTCCAGTGTGTGGTGGGCGCAATTCTAGCAGGCTGGATGGCCGTTTTTGGCTTGCCTCAGGCCGCAGGTGCGGAAAGAGTCGCCATGCCGCCCATGTAGGGCTGAAGCACCGCCGGAATATCGACGCCGCCGTCGGCACGCTGGTAATTTTCCAGCACCGCCACCAGCGTGCGGCCGACGGCAAGCCCGGAGCCATTCAGCGTATGCACGAATTCGTTCTTGCCTTGCGCGTTCTTGAACCGGGTTTGCAGGCGGCGCGCCTGAAAAGCTTCGCAGTTGGACACCGAACTGATCTCGCGGTAGGTGCTCTGCGCGGGCAGCCACACTTCCAGGTCATAGGTCTTGGTCGCGCCAAACCCCATGTCGCCGGTGCACAGCAGCATGACACGGTACGGCAGGCCGAGCTTTTGCAGAATGGCCTCCGCATGGCCGGTCATGGCTTCCAGCGCTTCGTAGCTTTTCTCGGGATGGACGATCTGCACCATCTCGACCTTGTCGAACTGGTGCTGGCGGATCATGCCGCGCGTGTCGCGCCCGTAGCTGCCAGCCTCTGAGCGAAAACACGGCGTATGGGCGGTGAACATCACCGGCAATTGCGTTTCCTGCAAGATTTCGTCGCGCACCAGATTGGTCAGCGGCACCTCGGACGTCGGGATCAGGTACAGCGCGGCATTCTCGGCCTGGCCTTCCTGGCCGCCTTTTTTGGCCGCAAACAGGTCTTCCTCGAACTTGGGCAACTGGCCGGTGCCGCGCAGCGAATCGCTGTTGACGATATAGGGCACGTAGCATTCGGTGTAGCCGTGCTCGGCCGTCTGCACGTCGAGCATGAACTGCGACAGGGCACGGTGCAGTCGCGCCAGCGGGCCTTTCATCACGGTAAAGCGCGAGCCGGTCAGCTTGGTGCCCGATTCGAAGTCGAGCCCCAGCGGCTGGCCAACATCGACATGGTCCTTGGGCTCAAAACTCAATGCGGCGGGTTCGCCGCCCAGGCTTTCGAACGGGCTCCACTTGCGCACCTCGACATTGCCCGCCTCGCCAATGCCCTGCGGCACGCTGTCGTGCGGCAGATTGGGAACGGCCAGCAGCAGTGCCTGCATCTCGACCTGAATCTGGTCCAGCCGGGCTGCAGAGGTTTCGAGTTCGGCCTTGGATGCGGTGACCCTGGCCATCACGGCACTGGCGTCTTCGCCCCTGGACTTGAGCTGGCCAATCTGTTTGGACAAGGTTCCGCGCTGGCCTTGCAGTTCCTCGGTCCTGATCTGTACGGCCTTGCGTTCGGCCTCGAGCGTCTGGAAGGCCTCGACGTTAAGGAAAGTTTGCGGATGCTTGCGGGTTTCCAGGCGGGCGATGGCCGAGGGCAGGTCTTTACGGAGCAGGTTGATGTCTAGCATGGGGTCGATTGTATTTTGTGCCGCAATGGCCAGGAATGGGGTGGCAGCTTCAGTTCAGACTGGCCGGATCGACATTGGCGCCGCAAATGACCAGGCAGACATTTTCGTCCGCACGCGGAACATAGCGCCGGCTGTGCAGCGCGGCCAGCGGCAAGGCGGCGGCGGGTTCGACGGCCAGCTTGAGTTCCTGCCACAGCCACAGCTGCGCCGCCCGGATGGACTCATCGGTTAGCAACAGCGCATCGTTCACCTGCGCCTGCGTGATGTCCCAGGCCAGGTTGCCAATGCGCCGTGCGCCCAGCGAATCGGCCGCAATGCCGCCGATCTCGACATCCACCGGCTGGCCAGCTGCACGCGCCCGGAACAGGCTGGGGGCCCGTTCGGGTTCCAGCGCCACCACGCGGCTGCGCTGCCCGAACCAGCTGGCCACGCCGCCAATCAGGCCGCCGCCGCCAACACTGACCAGCACCGAATCCGGCAGGCCGCCCTGCTGTTCGATTTCCAGCGCCATGGTGCCGGCGCCGACCAGCACTTCGGGCTGGTCATAGGCATGGGTCAGCAAGGCGCCGGTTTCCGCTTGGCGTGTCAGGCAGGCCCGCAGCGCATCGGCATAGGCCGCCCCGCCGACCACCACGCGCGCGCCCAACCCGTCCAGCCGGGCGCGCTTGGCCGGGCTGGAGATGTCGGGAACGAACACTTCGCAGGGCACGCCCAGTTCACGGGCTGCAGCCGCCGTGGCAATGCCCGCGTTGCCGCCCGATGCCACGATCACGCCGCTGGGCGGAATCGGCTGGGACAGCAGGCGATTGAGCATGCCGCGCGCCTTGAAGCTGCCGCCGGTCTGCAAGTGCTCCAGCTTGAGCCAGACTTCGGCGCAGTCCACGCCCAGCGCCCTGCCGGGCAGCCTCCACAGCGGAGTTTTATGAATAAAATGGCTATAGCGCCCGTCGAATATACGCTTACAGCTCTCTATTTGATAGCAATCAATGACCATCGGCGCTCAATTCAACTGGTGGAGCTGGCTGCCGCCGAGTTCCAGTTGATGCCCCTGTGCATCCAGCTTGAGCCCCTTGGGCAGCGGAAACTTGATGGTTTCCTCAACCCCGTCCATCTTGCGGATCGACACGGCCCCGAGTGCCTTGATGCGGTCAATCACCTGTTTGACCAGAATCTCCGGTGCAGACGCGCCCGCTGTCAGGCCGACGCGGCTCTTGCCGTCAAACCAGGCTTCCTGCAATTCGCTGGCGTCATCGACCATGTAGGCCTCGGTGCCCAGCTTGGCGGCCAGTTCGCGCAGGCGGTTGCTGTTTGAGCTGGTCGGGCTGCCGACCACGATCACGATGTCAACCTGCGGACTGAGCAGCTTGACGGCGTCCTGCCGGTTTTGCGTGGCGTAGCAGATGTCCTGCTGCTTGGGCTTGCGCACCTGCGGAAACCGCGCCACGATGGCCGCGCTGATCTCGGCCGCGTCGTCCACGCTCAGCGTGGTCTGCGTGACGACGGCCAGGCGCTCGGTCTGCAGCGGCGAAATGCGCGCCACGTCGGCCACGTCCTCGACCAGGTGTATGCCGCTGTCGAGCTGGCCCATGGTGCCTTCGACCTCGGGGTGGCCCTTGTGGCCGATCATGATGAACTCGTAGCCTTCCTTGTTGAGCTTGGCGACCTCGACATGCACCTTGGTGACCAGTGGGCAGGTGGCGTCGAAAATCTGGAAACCGCGCGCCTTCGCTTCTTCCTGCACCGCCCGGCTGACACCATGGGCGCTGAACACCAGCGTGGCCCCAGGCGGCACGTCGGACAGTTCTTCAATGAAAATCGCGCCCTTGACCTTCAGGTCGTTCACCACGTAGGTGTTGTGCACGATCTCATGGCGAACGTAAATGGGGGCGCCGAACTTGCTCAGCGCCCGCTCGACGATCTCGATCGCGCGGTCCACCCCGGCGCAAAAGCCGCGCGGCTCGGCCAACAGGATTTCTTCAAGCTGCGGGGCGGGTTTCGCCGACATGCCGCCAGTGGGCTCCACAGCGCCCTCGGGGGACGGAACAGCAGGCCAAGCGACAGGCGTAAGGGTATTTTTCACAGCACGCCGATCACGTGGACTTCAAACTCCACCGGCTGGCCGGCCAGCGGATGGTTGAAGTCAAACTGCACGGCAGTCCCGTCTTCCTTGACCTGCTGGACCGCGCCAGCGTACTGGCCCATGCCGTCGGGCGTGGGGAACTGCACGACATCGCCCACGCTGTAGCGCTCATCCAGGTCGCCCAATTCATTGAGCAGCTTGCGCGCCACCCATTGCACCAGCTCGGGGTTGCGCTCGCCAAAAGCCTCGCCGGCGGCCAGTTGAAACGTGGTGCGTGTGCCCTCTGGCATCCCGAGCAGGCGATGCTCGATGGCGGGCGACAACTGGCCGTTGCCCAGGCTGAGCGTGGCCGGTTTGCCCTCGAAGGTGTTGATGATGCTCGCGCCGCCCGGTGCCGCCATTCGGTAATGCAGCGTCAGGAAGGAGCCCGGCTCGACCACGAGAGGCGCAGTGGACACAGTTGGGGGTTGCAAATTGGACATAAGACTTTCGGGCCAGCCAGGGTCGGCCAGCAACAGGGACTGAACTGGCCCTATTGTAGAAAGCCCGGCGCGCGCGGGCTGGCCGGCATGCCTTTTCATGCTTTTCCAGCAGGGTTCACGGCCATGGATCACCCTGCACTGCGGCATACTTCACTTACTTTTGCTTGCACTTCCTCCAAAACGGCCTGATCCATGCTCCTCAAAGACCTGCCCGCAGACGCCCGTCCGCGCGAAAAACTGCTGGCGCGCGGCCCTGCGGCACTCAGCGATGCCGAATTGCTGGCACTGCTGCTGCGCACCGGCCTGCCTGGCAAGAACGCGCTGCAGATGGGCCAGGAGTTGCTCGACAACTTTGGCGGTGTGGCCGGGCTGCTGCACACCGGACCCGAGGCGCTCAAGTGCATCAAGGGATTGGGGCCGGCCAAGCGCGCCGAGATCGTCGCGGTGCTGGAACTGGCGCGGCGCGCACTGGCCGAGGAACTCAAGGAAAAAGCGTTGTTCAGCACACCGCAGGCCGTGCGCGACTACCTTCAGCTGCAACTGGGCAGCCGGCCGCACGAGATTTTCGCGGTGCTGTTCCTGAACAGCCAGAACCGGTTGATTGCCCTGGAGGAACTGTTTCGCGGCACCCTGACGCAAACCAGCGTGTACCCGCGCGAGGTGGTGATCCGGGCGCTGGCGCTGAATGCCGCCAGCGTGGTGCTGGCGCACAACCACCCGAGCGGCGCGGCCGAGCCGTCGCGGGCGGACGAGATGCTGACCCAGACCCTGAAAACCGCGCTGGCACTGGTCGATGTCCGGGTGCTCGACCATTTCGTGGTGACGGCTTCCCAGTCGGTCTCGATGGCCGAACGGGGACTGCTTTAGGATGGGGACTTTCGACATATCAGCACAGCCATTCCCACCGCCACCATGTTTGCGCCCACACCCCCACGACAGAAACGCCTGCTGATCCGGGATCTCAAAGACCTCATGCCGGTTCGCCGCGAACTGGAACTGCGCGCCCGCCAGGAAGCGCAGCGCCAGGCCGAGGTTCACGCTGCCGCAGCGCTGGCCCGGGCTGAAAAAGAGTTGTTTTCGCGCGCCGTCGGGCGCGTCATGGCCTTGGCAGCGCAACACCGGCCGGGCCACAAGGCCAACCTGGAGCGGGCGCGGCCGGCACCGGTGGCCGAGCAGCGCCAGCGCGACGAGCTGGCCGTGATGCAGGAAGCCCTTTCAGACGGATTCGATGTGGAAAGTCTGCTCGACACCGACGAAGCCCTGAGCTTTCGGCGCCCCGGCATCGGTGCCGATGTGGTCCGCAAGCTGCGCCGGGGCAACTGGAGCATCCAGCGCCAGCTCGACCTGCATGGTTTTCGGCGCGAGGATGCGCGCAATGCGCTGGGCCTCTTCATTCGCGAAGCCAACAAGGCCGGCCTGCGCTGTGTTCGCGTGGTGCATGGCAAGGGCCTGGGCTCGCCGGGCAAGGCGCCGGTACTCAAGGGCCGGGTGCAAAGCTGGCTGGTCCAGAAACAGGAAGTGCTGGCCTTCGTTCAGGCCCGCCCGGCCCATGGCGGCGCCGGGGCGCTGGTAGTGCTTCTGGCGCAGGGGTGACGGGGTGACGCCTGAAACCGAAAATGCTACTTATTCAATAGCTGTCGGTGCAAGTGCTTAAAGCGCAAGCGTCAATTTTCCTCCATAAATTGTCGATCTTTCGAATGGGTCACAGACCGCGGGCTGCCAGGGCGCGCATCACCGCCGCCTTGTGCGCTTTCACGCCCATCTTCAGATGAATGCGCTCCAGGTTTTTATTCCATTTCCAAATCATGCCGATATGTCGTTGCGTGGCCTTGCGGTGCTAAGGCACTGTCTGCGGCTTCGCGCCTGATCTCGGAATGATTTAGAAATGGAATCAGCACGCTGCGCGCGCTGGTGCCTGCGCATGGCGGCAGATTGACAATATTTTCTGGCGAGTTCGGCATGTCGTGATGGGCACTTCCTGTGCAATCCTGCATTTCAGCACTGGAAGTCCTTCATGCCGGTGCGAGCCCGGTTGCGGGGGAAGATGACAGGTCCGGTGGACCGCCCAGACGCCGTTGGACCTGGTTGAGGCAACACAGCACTGAAAGAAGCCATCATGTCACGCCAATACATCGATTGCCGGGAATTCCCCAGCGCCATGAACTGTAGCGTCGCGCTGTCAGCTGCCAGCGACAAGGAACTGCTTGAGGCCGCCGTGCAGCATGCCGTCGCCGTGCAGGGTCGCACCGACACACCGGAGCTGCGCAAGCAGCTGGCCTCAATGTTCAAGCAGGATACGCCGCCGCTGACGCAGGCCGGCATGGCCGGCGCCTGATCAACAGGCTGGCGTCGGGCCGACACCGTCGGGCGTCACTCGCCCCGGTTGCGCATCCAGTCGGCTGTCTGGAAAAACGACGCATTGAGCCGTGTGCGCAGGGCGTCCTCCACGCCGGTTTCCTGTATGGCCTGGTCCATGCAGGCCAGCCACTGGTCACGCTCCCGGATGCCGATGCTGCCGCCGCCGGTATGCTGCGGCAGGTGGCGCTGGCGCAGGCGCGGGTGGCCAAAGCGCTCGCTGTAGTATTGCGGCCCGCCCAGCCAGCCGCACAGGAACCAGAACAGGCGCTCGCGGGCGTTATCCAGCGTGCTGCCGTGCGCGGCACGCAAGGTAATGTAAACAGGCTCCAGGTCCATCAGGTCGTAGAAACGTTCGACCAGCGCCTTGACGCATTCTTCGCCACCGATCCAGGCAAAAGGGGTTTCAGGGGGCGGCGTTTCAGCGGGTTTTTCTTCAGTGTGCATGCAGAGGATTTTATGAACCCGCCAGCCGCCCTTGCCGCAAAGCTGCGAATCCGGGGATGGAGAACAGACAGCAGGACTGGATTCCCGCCTTCGCGGGAATGACGACGCCGCGCAGCTGGCTTTTACTGGGCTTTGCGCAGCGTTTCCACCACCGGGGTTTTCAGCACGGCGCGCAGCCCCCACCAGCCAGCGGCCAGCGCCAGGGCTGCACCCGCCAGGCTGCCAAACACCGGCACGGTCCAGGAACCAGTCCAGTTGAAATCGAACACATAGCGCGCCAGGCCCCAGCCGACCACCAGCGCCACCATCGACGCCAGGAAACCGGCCAGCAGGCCGACGCCGGCCAGTTCGGCGCGTTGCACCTGCCGCAGCAGCGACGCCCGGGCGCCCACGGCACGCATGATGGCAAATTCGCGGGCGCGTTCCTCTCGGGTAGCGGTGATCGCGGCAAACAGCACCACCAGTCCGGCCGCCAATGTGAAGCCGAACAGAAACTCGACCGCCCGGATCACCTGGTCCAGCACCCGCTGCACCTGCGCCAGCGTGTTGCTCATGTCCACATTGGTGATGTTGGGAAAGGCGCGCACCAGGGTGTTGTCAAAACTTTGCGTCCGGGCTTGCCCGTCGGCCACCGGGATGGCGGGTTCGGGGGCACGAAAGGCGCTGATGAAGGTCACCGGCACCTCGGCGGCCAGCTTGGCCACCGGGTACATGACAAAAAAGTTCACGTGCATCGAGCCCCAGTCCACCTTGCGCAGGCTGGTGATCTTGGCTTCGCTGGTCTGGCCGGCAATGTCAAATCGCAGGCTGTCGCCGAGTTTGAGGCCCAGGGTGTTGGCCAGACCTTCCTCCACACTGATGGCGCCTGCTTCATCGGGTGTCCAGCGGCCGGCCACCACCTGGTTGTGTACCGGCTTTTCCGCGCTGTTCGACAGGTTGAACTCGCGGTCCACCAGGCGCTTGGCGCGGTCGTCCTCAAAATTCCCGGGCGTGATGTCCATGCCGTTGATCGCCACCAACCGGCCGCGAATCATCGGGTACCAGTCAAACTTGGTCACGCCGCCATCTTTCAATGCCTGCTGGAAGGCTTGGCCCTGGTCGGGCTGGACATTGATGACAAAACGATTTGGCGCATCCGGCGGCGTCGCCTGGCGCCAGCTGCTGATGAGGTCGGTGCGCAGCAGCACCAGCAACATCAGCGCCAGCAGGCCAATGGCCAGGGCGCTGGTCTGCACCACCGCATAAATCGGCCGGGCCGACAGCTGGCGCGTGGCCAGCACCAGCCAGCGCGGCGCCCTGGATTCGTTGACGCTGGCGCGCAGCAGCCTGACCGCGAGATAACTGGCAGCGGCAAACAACAGCACTGCGCCGGCAAAGCCGCCGACGGCGATCAAGCCGAGCTTGAGGTCGCTGCTGGCGGCCATCAGCAGGGCGGCAAACCCCAGAATGCCCACGCCCAGCACCAGCATCGACACCGGCTTGAGGTTGCCGACATCGCGGCGAATCACCCGCAGCGGTGGCACCTGGGCCAGCTGCAGCACCGGCGGCAGGCCAAACGCCAGCAGGAGCGTCAGCCCCATGCCCATGCCGAAAGCCACCGGCCATAAAGTGGCGGCCGGCAGGCTGGCGCTGACCAGCCCGGCCAGCAGCAGCACGAACACGTGATGCACCGCAAAGCCCAGCGCCACGCCGAGCGCACTGGCCACCAGGCCGGCCAGCACGAATTCAAAGGTGTAGGCCAGCGCCATCGTTCGCTGCGGCTGCCCCAGCACACGCAGCATGGCGCAATCGTCCAGGTGCTTGGCGGCAAAGCTGCGCGCCACGATGGCGACGGCCACGGCGCTGAGCAGCGCAGCCAGCAGCGCCACCAGGTTCAGGAATTTCTCGGCCCGCTCCAGCGTCTGCTGCATCTGCGGGCTGCCGCTGTCCAGCGATTCGAGACGGGCACCGCGCAGCGTCGTTTCGGCGCCCGGCATCTTCAGCGCATCGGTTGCCCAGCGAACATAGGACTTGACGGCTTGCGCGTCATTGCCCGCGACCGCAAACCGGTAATTGGTGCGGCTGGCCGGCTGGATCAGGCCCGTGGCAGCGACATCCGCCTGGTTGATCATGACCCGCGGCGAAAAGCTCATGAAGCCGGCGCCCCGGTCGGGCTCCTGGACGATCACGTGGGTGACAGTGAAACGGGCATCGCCCATCAGCAGCGACTGGCCGGGCTTCAGGCCCAGCGCATCGAGCAGCGCTGCATCGGCCCAGGCGGTGCCCGGCGCGGGAATGTCACGGGTCGGCCGAGCCGTGGTTTCGTCGAGGCTGGCGGCCACCTTCATGCTGCCGCGCAAAGGGTAGCCTTCGGGAACGGCCTTGAACGCCACCAGCTTGCTGGCGCCGCCGTCCTCGTCCGCGGCCCGGGCCATGGTCGGAAAGGTGACGGTGGAAATGGCGTTCAGGTCAAGCTCCTTGGCTTTTTCAATAAAAACCGACGGAACCGGGCCATCACTGCGCACCACGGCATCGCCGCCCAGCAACTGCAGGGCATCGCGCTGTAACCCGCCATTGAGCCGGTCAGCAAAAAAACCCACCGCCGTGAGGGACGCCACGGCCAGCGTGACCGCCACCATCAACAGCCGCAATTCGCCCGCCCGCAGGTCGCGCAGCAAGGTTTTCCAACCGAGCTTGAGAAAAAGAGTGTTCATGGCGTGACCTTAGCGCAGAACCGGTAAGGGATGCGCGATTAAGATTTGATGAGCAGGAATATGCGTCTTTGCCGCCAAGCTGGCACCGCCGTGCACTTCCGGCTGTTTTGATAAGGCCAATCAGTCTTTCGCGCATGCTCCGCCTGCACTGGCAGCTATCAAATAAGGGTATCTACTTGCACAGCCGACCCGGCTCATTCAGCACCGGATGATGCGGGATGTGCCGCCAGCAAGTCAGGCTCCAGCCTGAGCCGTTCGGCATGGGTGTAGCAAAGAAACCGCTTATTGGTCGCCCGGCCAATCGCGCACAAGCCTACCGCTTGCGCCACCTGGTGGCCCATCTGCGTGATGCCGCTGCGCGACACCACCACCGGCACGCCCATCTGCGCCGACTTGATGACCATTTCACTGGTCAGCCGGCCGGTGGTGTAGAAGACCAGGCTCTGCGTGCTTGACGCCGGGGAGCCCTCACCCCTGCCCTCTCCCAGTGGGAGAGGGAGTAATCCGGATGCAGGGTCGACATTTAACGACGCTTCGGGAGTTGCGCAGGGCTCTGACTCTCCAACCAAGCCAGGGCCGCAGGACCGGCTTTGCCGGACTGCAGGCGCAGCAGCCCCCTCGGGGGGCAGCGAACCACGCGAAGCGGGGAGCGTGGGGGCCATACACCACATCCAGCCAGCAATGGTGTCGATGGCGTTGTGCCGCCCCACATCCTCGACAAACAGCAGCATGTCGGATTCCCCGGAGGCAGTTGAAAACAGGGCGCAGGCATGCACCGAGCCAGCCGACTTGTAGGTAGTTTCCTTGAGCCGGATAGTGTTCACCAAACTGTACAGCTGGCCTTGGGTGATGC
Organism: Polaromonas sp. CG_9.11; assembly: GCF_015752225.1. Lineage (NCBI taxonomy): Bacteria > Pseudomonadati > Pseudomonadota > Betaproteobacteria > Burkholderiales > Comamonadaceae > Polaromonas > Polaromonas sp. CG_9.11. Next base: position 86,750 of record NZ_JADOVE010000018.1, on the reverse strand, counting down.
AGGCGCCGGCAGGCAGTGCAATCTGGTCCACCTCGTCCATCAGGCCGCCAAACACGCTGCCCTGCCCGCACCCGGTGGTCACCACCCGGTGGGCGGTTTTTTCCTCGATATCCTTGATGCCGTGGCGCGTCTTGACGGCGGCGGCACCCACGTCCCAATCGACCGTGATCGACTCGATGTCGGCCACGTCCCGCACCAGGCGCTGGTTTCGCAGGTAGCCCAGCACCAGCAGTTCGGGGTTGGCACCCAAGGTCATAAGCGTGACCAGTTCGCGCTTGTCTACATAGACCGTCAGCGCCCGCTCGGCGGGAATCGAGACTTTTTGCAGCTCGCCAAATTCGTTGACCGCGTCGATTTCGCTGGTCAGCGGTGCCCAGGCTTGCGTCAGATAGGGAAGTGTCATGGAAAAAAGATTACCGTAAAAAAGGCCGGCACCTTGCGGCCCGGCCTTTCAGGACAAAAGGAAACAAAAATCAGGGCTTTTTGGCCGGATTCAGGACGGCATCAGGCACTTTGCTGCTGGGCGGGCTGGCAGCCGTGGTGGCTGGCGAATGGGCGCCTGACGCCTCAATAGGCTTGGGCTTTTCAATCGGTACGTAGGTATAAGTGCCCGGATCGGCACAGGGCGGCGTAGCCGTCGCCGGTTTTGTTTCCTTGCCGGCAGTCTTGGCGGAAGCCATATAGATGGCTGCCACCCGGTCCTGCGCCTGGCACAACTGGTAAGCATCGACTTTTCCAGCCCATGCTGCCTTGCCGGCAATTTCATCGGATTTGGCTTTGGCCTCGGGTGAAACTGCCGGCAGTTTGGCCATTGCCAGCGCGCAGGCACCGAGCATCAGGCTGGTGATCAGATATTTTTTCATGGAAATCCTTGGCTCTTGTCTTTATGCCTGAACCGCCGGTCTGGCAGGTGGCACGGGTTGGCTGCGCTGGGCAGGAATACGGCCAGCCTTGACTTCGTCATACCAGTATTCATGGTGGTCTTTGGCCCAGGCTTCGTCCACATAACCGGTTCTCATGGCTTTGTAGGCATCCTGCATGCCGATGGTGCCCAAATAAATATGCCCCATGAACATGGCCATCATGAACACCGTGGCCACGGCATGGACCATGTGCGCAATCTGCATGGTTCCCCGCTCATACACCATGCCGGGTACTATTTTGTCCAGCACAAAACCGGATGACACCACGATCAAGCCCAGGAAAAACACGCCGCCCCAGAAAACAACTTTCTCGCCAGCGTTGAAGCGATTGGATGCAGGCTCGTTGCCTGAAAACAGGCCGCCACCTTTTCGCAACCAGTTCAAGTCGCCCTTTTCCGGCCAGTTGTCGCGCAAAAATGTAAAAAACACAATCACCAGCGACACGGCAAAAAGTGGACCGGCAAAGTTATGCATGTTTTTCAGTACATAGGTCAGCCAGCCATACAGCGTACCCCCCATGACCGGCAACATGAAGAATTTGCCAAATGCCATCACCAAGCCCGAGATGGCCAGAATGGAAAAAGCTATCGCGTTTGACCAGTGTGCTGCGCGTTCAAAAGGCGTGAAACGCTCAATCTTTTTTCCATTGTCCGGCGTGTGGTTCTTGATCGAACCCTTGCTGAAATAAAAGAGCGCAATGGCCAGCACCACGATCACCAGCAGCGCGCCGCCATAAGGAATCAGCCAGTTATTGCGTACCTGGCGCCATGCATCACCGGCGTTGGTCAGGCGTGAACCGGGATATTGCACGAAGGGTTGAATCAGGTTGCCGGCTTCCGGTGCCTGGCTTTTGGGCAGGCTACTGTAGCCCGTGACACCCGCACCGACCTGGCGCCACATGGGGGCATTGTTGCCGGGCTGGACCTTGGCGCGCTCGCCATTGGTCTGGCTGGCATAACCCGGAAGTTCGCTGGCGTCAGGCTTGACCTCGAAAATGTTCTGGCTCTGGATACCACCCATGGCAGCCGGTGCGCTCGGCGCAGCCTGGGTGGTGGCAGGCGCTTGCGCCTCCATGGCGGGCACAGTAGCGGCAGGCGCCGGGGCCTGCGCAGCAACCGATCCAGCCAAGCCAATTGCTATTAAAATCATAGCTAATTGCGCATGTTTCATAGGGCCTCCGATCAGTTGGTCTTGGAGTACTCGTTCTGGGTGTTCTGCAGGCGGGCTTTCAGCCCCTGCTCCCAGCTGTTTTTGTCACCTGGATTCCAGCCCGGCGCGACAAACTTGTTTTTCGCGCCCTCGAACGCGGCCACATGGCCTTTGTTGCCACCCATGGTCTGCGGTTTATCGCCGCATGCGGACAAGCCCGCCAAGGCAGCCAAAACCGGAATCAGCAGGACAAGTCGTTTCATGATTTCGCTCCTGCTGGCGGCTGGCCAGCCTGTTTCGAACCGTAGGCCGTTCCCCAGCCCCATACTTCGGCGCCCTTGCCGCGTTGCACGACGCGGTTGCGAAAAATGTCGGCCACCACATCACCATCGCCGGCCAGCAAGGCCTTGGTCGAGCACATCTCGGCGCAGGCGGGCAACTTGCCTTCTGCCAGACGGTTACGACCATACTTCTCAAATTCAGCCTGGCTGCCGTTGACCTCGGGGCCGCCAGCACAAAAAGTACATTTATCCATCTTGCCGCGCACGCCAAAGGTGCCAGTGGATGGAAACTGCGGTGCGCCGAACGGGCAGGCATAAGAGCAGTAGCCGCAGCCGATGCAGATATCCTTGTCGTGCAGCACCACGCCTTCGTCGGTACGGTAAAAGCAGTTGACCGGGCAAACGGCCATGCAGGGCGCGTCGCTGCAGTGCATGCAGGCCACCGAAATGGATTTTTCGCCGGGAACGCCGTCATTGAGCGTCACCACGCGGCGGCGGTTCACGCCCCACGGAACTTCGTTTTCGTTTTTGCAGGCGGTGACACAACCGTTGCATTCAATGCAGCGCTCCGCGTCACAGACAAATTTCATGCGTGCCATGGTGAATCCTGAAAAGTCATCATAAATAGGGTGCGAAGCGACAAAGCCATCTTCGGGGCGACCGCTCCGGCCCAGCAGTGGCCGCAGAACCGGCTTTGCCAGGCCGCAGGTGCAGTGGCGCCCTCAGGGGGCAGCGAACCGCCCAAAGTGGGAAGCGTGAGGACTGCGTTCATGCTCTTTCGACGTTGCAGACCGTCGTTTTTGATTCCTGCATCATCGTCACACTGTCGTAGCCATAGGTCGTTCCGGTGTTGATGGCCTCTCCGCGCACCACCGGCGCAGCGCCTGTGGGGTAGTAGGCCAGCATGTCGGCGCCCTGCCAGCGTCCCGAGAAATGGAAGGGCATGAACACAGTGTCAGGACCGACGCGCTCAGTAACCAGCGCCTGCACATTGAGGCGTGCACCGGTTGGCGTGCTGACCCAGGCGCGTTCACCATTGCGGATGCCTTTTTCGGCCGCCACCTTAGGGTTGATCTCGATGAACATTTCCTGCTGTAACTCGGCCAGCCAGGGGTTGGAACGGGTTTCCTCGCCGCCGCCTTCGTATTCGACCAGCCGACCCGACGTCATGATCAGCGGAAATTTCTCATGCACCTTGTCGGCGATGTTCTTGTCCTGCAGGGTTTTGTACAGTGTCGGCAGGCGCCAGAAGGTCTTCTTGTCATCATGCGTCGGGTACTTGGCCGCCAAGTCAGGCCGGGTGCCATAAAGCGGTTCCCGGTGCTGCGGAATCGCATCAGGGAAGTTCCACACCACGGCCCGGGCCTTGGCATTGCCAAAGGGATAGCAGCCATGGTTTTTCATGACCACGCGGATGATGCCACCCGACGAGTCGGTCTTCCAGTTCTTGCCTTCTGCCGCCGCTTTTTCAGGCTCGCTCAGTTCAGCCCACCATCCGAGCTTTTTCATCAGCAAATGGTCAAATTCGGGGTAGCCGGTAGTGATGTCGGCGCCCAGCGAATGCGAGCCGTCTTCGGCAAGCAGCGTCTTGCCTTCGCGCTCGACGCCGAAGTTGGCGCGGAAGTTGCCGCCGCCGTCCATGACATGCTTGGAAGTGTCGTACAGATTGGGTGAGCCGGGATGTTTCATCTCTGGCGTGCCCCAGCACGGCCACGGCAGACCGAAATAATCACCCGTGGTGTCATAACCCGATTGCTTGTCCTTGCCGCCCTTGGACTTGAGCGTCTTGACGTCAAACAGGTGCATGCTGCGCATGTGCGCCTTCAGGCGTTCGGGGCTCTGACCGGTGTAACCGATGGTCCAGCAGGACCTATTGATCTCACGCAGGATGTCCTCGGGCACGGGTTCATCCATGCCCTTGACTTGCTGCATCTTGAAGTTTTTCGACAACTCCTTGCCAAAGCCCAAGCGGTCGGCGAACTGCTGCATGATCATGTGGTCGCTGCGGCTTTCCCACAACGGCTCGATGACCTTCTCGCGCCACTGCACCGAGCGGTTCGAGGCGGTGCAGGAGCCGCTGGTTTCAAACTGTGTGGCGGCCGGGAGCAGGTAGACGGCGCGGTTCGGGTTCAGGTCTTCGGCCTTGCCCGGCATGGCGGCCATCGCGGCGGTGGCCGACGGGTACGGATCCACCACCACCAGCAGGTCGAGCTTGTCCATCGCCCGCTTCATCTCCAAGCCGCGAGTCTGCGAGTTCGGCGCGTGGCCCCAGTAGAAGACGCCGCGCAGGTTGGAATCCTGGTCGATGAATTCGTTTTTCTCCAGCACACCGTCAATCCAGCGGGACACGGTGATGCCCGGCTTTCCCATCATGGCGGGTGAAGCGTACTTGGCCTTGATCCAGTCGAAGTCCACACCCCACACCTTGGCGAAATGCTTCCACGAACCTTCAGCCAGACCGTAGTAACCGGGCAGCGAGTCGGGATTGGGTCCGACATCGGTGGCGCCCTGAACATTGTCATGGCCCCGGAAAATATTCGTACCGCCACCGGACTTGCCGACGTTGCCAAGCGCCAGTTGCAGGATGCACGATGCGCGAACGATGGCATTGCCGGTGGTGTGCTGTGTCTGCCCCATGCACCAGACGACCGTACTGGGCCGGTTCATGGCCATCATCTGGGCGGCCTTGAAAACCTGAGCTTCGGGGACACCGCAAGCCTCTTCCACCTTGTCGGGGGTCCACTTGGCCAGCACTTCTTCCCTGATCTTGTCCATTCCATAGACGCGATCATTGATGTACTTCGTGTCTTCCCAGCCGTTTTTAAAGATGTGATGAAGCATGCCGAACACGAAAGGAATGTCCGAACCGGAGCGAATGCGGATGTACTCGTCAGCTTTGGCCGCCGTTCGCGTGAAGCGCGGGTCGACCACGATCATCTTGCAGCCGGTTTCCTTGGCATGCAGCATGTGCAGCATGCTGACCGGATGGGCTTCGGCGGCATTCGAGCCAATGTACAACGCGCACTTGCTGTTTTGCATGTCGTTGTATGAATTGGTCATGGCTCCGTAGCCCCAGGTGTTGGCAACGCCGGCCACCGTGGTCGAGTGGCAGATGCGGGCTTGATGGTCGCAGTTATTGCTTCCCCAGAAACTCATCCACTTGCGCAGCAAATACGACTGCTCATTGTTGTGCTTGGAAGATCCAATCACATACAAGGAGTCCGGGCCACTTTCCTTGCGCAGCGCCAGCATGCGTGCAGTGATTTCATTGAGGGCCGTGTCCCAGCTGATGCGTTCGTACTTGCCGTTGACCAGCTTCATTGGGTAGCGCAGGCGGTATTCCCCATGACCGTGCTCGCGCAGCGCGGCACCCTTGGCGCAGTGCGCACCCAGATTGATGGGCGAATCGAATACAGCTTCCTGCCGCACCCAGACGCCGTTTTCAACGACGGCATCCACTGCGCAACCGACTGAGCAATGCGAGCAGATAGTGCGCTTGACTTCAATTTTGGAATTGCCGCCCGGTTCGCCGGGAGCCGCTGCGCTGGCTTTTTTAACCAGCGAAAGCTGGGTCGCCGCCAGCCCTACGCCAACGCCGAGGCCCGACCGCCGCAAGAACGAACGTCGGTCCATGGTGGGCAGAGCGTGGGACAGGCCGCGCGTCAGGCTTTGCACAAAGCGCGGTGAACCCGCACGGTGCGGTGTCAAGCCAGAAAGGCCGGGTGATTTTTTCGTGAGCAGCATGAAGCTCTCCATGAGAATTGAAGAACGAATATTCGGAAAGTGGAATCAGACGCGCGCGGTCTTGTAATAACGCTCGACATGCTCCGAGGCGCTGTAGCCGCCGCCTTTTTCAGGCGCCGGCTTGGGTGCCGCAACGGCGACTTCAGCAATCTGCACTCGCGGCAGCGCCATCACGGCAGCAGCGGCTGCGCCGGTGGCTGCTGCACCAAAAAAGAAACCCCTGCGTGAGGGTTTGGGATGGCTTTCCTGCATGCTTTGCTCCATGAAATTTTGGTGGTGTGTGACTATTTTCATAACTCTACTTTAGACGTGGGCGCACCACAATGGTTCACGTAAACACAACCCTGAAACTAAGGGAAAACCACGAAAAATTTGACGTTTTTTTAACGACGCGCCGGTTGGTGGAAACATTCATCATGTGGAAATGGCACTCAATGCACTGCAAGTAAAAGGCTTCAGTCCAGCATGTCAAAACCCTGCGTTTCAACGTTGATGAAGGCTTGCGTAAAGCCGCAAAGCGTACGGTAGAAACGCGCCTTAGGATGCAGCATGACCGCCTCGCACATCATGGAAAACCAGGGCTGCACATGGCGCGTAAAAAACGCCCGCTGGCGCGTCAGATTGGCCACTTCGACATCGTCGCCAGCGATCAGGTAACGCATGACTTCGCACAGGTACGCAGCATGGTCTTCGGTCTCGGACATGGCGCCGTCGCGCGCCAGGCCAAGGTCCGCCAGGTCGGTGCGCAGCGCTGCCAGCGGTTTTTCATTCAAGAAGCCGCTGAGGTAGTGGGAGCCGAAAAGATAGACCTCGGGCTTGCCCACGCCGCCGAACAGGGCGTCGTATTCACGGCGGGTGTCGGCCAGCGACTGTTCACGTGCAACGGCAATCAGTTCGCCCCAGGGGCTTTCAAGCAGCGCGCCGGCGGCCGGGGCTTCAGTCACGGCCACGCGCAGCCTGTCGTACAGGTCAGAAGTGGGCGCCGCATAGAGCAATGCGGCGAGCAGTCCGTAGACCTCGGCACGCGCGGTTTCTTCGTCGAGGGAGGCAGCGGTGAGTTGGGCTTGCATGGATCGTTGCCTGTGGGCTGGAGTTGGCTGGTGTGAACTGAAGTTAACGAATGTCGGAAATCTTGACTTCGTTGTCGGCCGAGTAAATGTCGATCACGCGGCAGTCGCTGCACATCTTTAAGCGGTTTGCCGCCGCACCCTGGAACATGGCATGGCCGGCCAGTTTGCCCAGCATGGACTCAATCGCCTTGAGCGTGCCGAACGGCTTGCTGCAGCGGATGCAGGCATAGGGCTGCATCTCGTTGATGACCACGGATTCCTTGCGCTGCGCAGTGAGCCTGAGCTGGGGCACCAGCGCTAGCGCATTTTCCGGGCAGGTCGTGACGCACAGGCCGCACTGCACGCAGTTCTTTTCAATGAACCGGAGCTGCGGGCGTTCGGCGTTGTCCTGCAGGGCGCTGGCCGGGCAAGCGCTGACACAGCTCAGGCACAGGGTGCAGGCTTCTTTGTTGATGGCCAGCGCGCCCAGCGGCGATGCGGCCGGCAGCGCAATCACTTCAACCTTGAGCAGCTTGACCGCTGTGACCATCGTGGCCGGCGCCTGCGCCATCAAATGGTCCAGCGCCAGCTCCAGCGTGGCGCGCTTGTCGGCCTGCACGGCAAAACCGGCAGGCTGGGCAACGCCCTGCGCGGGCATGGCCTGCAACTGGACATCAAGCGCCGCCAGATCGCGCGCATCTTTGGCCTCCAGCAAGCGGAAATGCTCGCCCGAAAAACCGAGTCCTGTGAGGATGGCCTGCGCCACGTCCATCTGCGCGCGCACGGCTTCACGGTACTGCGGCGCTTCCTCGCCCGTCATCAGCACCCACACCTGCGACGCGCCATATGCCACGCTGGAAAGCCACAGCTCCAGGCCGGTTGAGGCGGTGTGAAACAGCCCCAGCGGCATCACGCGCGCCGGCACGCCGCGAATCGCCGGGTCGAGCCGGGCCCTGCGGCCCAAATCGCCGAGCAGACGCGTGCCGGCCTCCTGGCTGTGCAACAGCAGCGCGGCGTGCTTGCCGCCAGCTTTGGCGTAAGTGGTCAGCAGCGTCTTGATTTTTGTGCCCTGCTCGGCAGGGCGCGGGTAGGCATAGGAAATGGCGCCGGTCGGGCAGACGGTGGTGCAGGCGCCGCAGCCGACGCACAGGTTGGGGTTCACCTTGATCTGCTGGCGATTTTTTTCGCTGCTGATGGCCGAGGCCGAACACACGTCGATGCAGGCGCTGCAGCCCACGGTGTTGTTGCGGCTGTGGGCGCACAGCTTTTGCTTGTAATTGAAGAACTTGGGCTTTTCAAATTCGCCCACCAGCGAACGCAGTTGCAGCAGCGTGCGGCTGTCCTGGCCATCCCAGCGGAAATAGCCTTGCGGCAGTGCATGCTGGGTAAAGGCCGGTGTGGCGCGCAGGTCGAGCACCAGATCGAATTTTTCGCTCAGTGCCTCAGGCTCGCGGCTGAAATCGATGGCGCCGGCGACGCCGCAAACCTTCACGCAGGCCCGGTGCGACTGGCACAGGTTCATGTCAATCTGGTAGTCAAAGCCGATGGCGCCTTCCGGGCAGGCCGACAGGCAGGCGTTGCAGCGGGTGCACAGGTCCAGGTCAATCGGGTTGCTGCGTGTCCAGTTCAGCTCGAAGGCGCCCAGCCAGCCGGTCAGTTGCCCGATCTGCCCGGCCAGCACTGGATAGCGCCGCTCTTGCAGGCCGCCTTTGCTGCCTGCGCCCAGGCTGAACAGCGTGACGTCGAGCGCATCCGAGACCAGTTCGGCGGCGCGCTCGGCCGCATCGAGTGGGCCGATGATGAGCAGGCGGCCGGCGCTCTTGTAGGTCACCGTCGGCACCGGTTCGGCATCAGGCAGATGGGCAAGCGCCAGCAAGGCGGCAATCTTGGCGCTGGCCTGCCCGGCGTCCTTGCTCCAACCACCGGTTTCCCGGATGTTGACAAACTTGATGACGGATGTGGCGCCTTCTGTCTGCTGCGCGAGTTCGGCGAACAGCCGGGTTTCCTGGGTGCAGGCGACGATGACGTCGTCACCGGACTGGACAGCCTTCTGGAAGGCGCCTGCTTCGCGCCGGCACAGCGTCGAATGCAGCGTCAGGTTTTCATCAAGTGCCGAGCCCAGCGCCAGGGGCTGAAGGGGCATGGTCTGGTTGCAGTCGCAGATGAGAGTGGGCATGGTCGTCGGGTTGGCTGGCGCCGTGGTCCTCGAAAGGCTCGGGCTGGCTGGGGAGTTCAGCGATTGGGGTTGTCGGACCGTGGATATCTGCGGAATCTGGGGAATTTGCGGACTGTGCCACGATTTCAGGCGTAGGGTTATTCAGCTCATCCGGTAACGACGAATTTACAGGAAATTGCACTTCAGCGGTTTCTTGGCCGTTATCATTATTTTCATCATCTTCGTTAAAAATTTTCAATAGCTTGGCGCCAACCATCTGTCGCAGCATGGAGTCCGGAATCGGGTCGGGGATGGAGTAATCGCCGATATAGATGTCGAGACCGTCCATCACGTTGTAGTGCGGGTCGGTGAAAAGTTTTTTCATGGCGGCATTGCGCACGTCGGCACCGACATTTCGGGCCATGAAGGGCTGGAAGTCGGAATCCTGGGTGAGTGCCTTCACATCGTCTAGCGACAGCAGCTTTTCGGACGCTTCTGCCGGCGGCGTCGCAGCCGCGGAGGCCTGGTCCGTACCAGTTACAAGCGCTGTAGGGAAAGCAACAGGGGCGATCGCTGGCGCGGCTTTCACCGGTGCGGCAGGCTCGGCCAGCGGCTTGCCCTGCAGCGCGTCGGTCTTGCGCTGCGACCAGCGGCCCAGGAATCCAGAGGGCGCTTCAGCCACGGCCACCTCCACCGCCGCCAAACTTCTTTTCAGTGCTCACGCGGGCCGGGCTGCCAAAGCGGTCGACCAGCGGCTTGAAGCTTTGCGGGCGCTGGCGGCGCTTGGCCTCCAGCACATGGTGTTCATCGACAAAATGCTGCATCCACTGCACCACGTCGGGCGGGGCCGGCACTTGTTCCACAGTTTCCTGGGCATCGAGCCAGCGGCCTGCATCGTGGTAGCTCAAGGTGACGATCTGCGGCACGGCAACCGGCTCTTCGGCCAGCGCCGCTTCTTCTTCCATGCGCCAGACGACCCAGAAACACGGCTGGGGCGTGGTGACATTGAGGTAGTAGCCTTCGGCATCGCCCCGGTGCAACTCCACCCGGAAGCCGGGATGCAGCCAGCGCTCCTCGCGCTCGTCCTTCAGCAGCAGGCGCGGTTGTTTGCCAAAGCTGACCTCATGCGGCACCACATCGGCCAGCATCCAGCGCCATGGCTGCCAGACGTTGTCGATGCGCTCGCGTCGCATGACCACGGCCACGTCCATGCACGGGCGGCGAAGGGCCTCATCGGTCTCGGGGGACTGCATCAGGAAATCAGACATGGCCGAAGTGTACGGGGCGCCTGATGCCCACTGGAATCAAAGTCTTTTGCCGGGCGAACGTCTGCGGTAGGATGCCAGCTCAACTCGCCTGCGTGCCGCAAACGGTTTCAGGCGATTCCGCTGGCGGACACACTGGCATGCTGTCATTTTGGCTGGAGACTCAATGGACCATCAGGCGTATTCCCGCAGGGGATGGGGCCATTGGCTGGGTTGCATGACGCTGCTGGCTGTCGCCGGCTGCGCCACCCAACCAGACCGCAGCCCGCGCACCCTGGATTCTTCCCGCACCGGGAGCGACATTGCAATGTTTGCGCTGTCGCTGCTGGACAGGCCTTACGTGTCGGGCGGACGCGGCCCGGCCACGGGTTTCGATTGCTCGGGACTGGTGTCGCACGTCTACCTTCAGGCCGCGGGCATTGCGCTGCGGGGAAGCGCAGCGTCGATGGCCAAAGCCGCGCGCCCGGTCAATACGGCCGACCTGATGGCTGGCGACCTGGTGTTTTTCAACACCCTGGGCTATTCCTTTTCACATGTCGGCATCTATGTGGGCGACGGGCGCTTCGTACATGCAAGCAATCCGCGCACCGGCGTGAGAACGGACAGGCTTGACAACAAGTATTACGCAGCCCGCTTTGAAGCGGCAAAGACAGTTCTGGGCTGAGCACGCGGTCCTACCCTGGCAGATACTACAAAATTAATAGCATGTTGTGCAGTCCGCCCTGCGCAAAAGACATTTTTAATCCTGAAAAATTGGTTATCTGGCCAACATGATGCGCTCTAACCTGCCCGAACAGAGGGCAGGCATATAGCCGCAGGTGGGCCATGCTTGAGGCCGCACTGTCGTTTGCCAAATGCATTTGGCAGCCATTGGGCGCACGCCGGCAGCAGGTCAGAACCGGTGAATCATACCGGCGCCGATCGTCGAGGTTTCGTTGGTGGTCGCGCCGCTGGCGTTCTTGGCGGTGGTGGTGCGCCAGCCGGCATACAGGCGCGAACGCTTGGAAAGATCGTAGGTGCCCAGCAAGGCCAGGCCGGTGCCCTTGTTGCCTGCGGCGCCGTTGACATGCCCTTTGGCGATGCCATAGCCCACGGCAACTGACGCAGCGCCAAACGGAATGTTCACGCCCAGCTGCCATTCATTGTCCTTGGCGCTGTCGCGCCGGGCAGTATTGACCGCGCCCACCACCTTGGCCACGCCGAAGTCATACGAGCCGCCCAGCAGGCTGTACTTCAAAGCAGGTGCACTGCCCTGCGGCTTTTGCTCCTGGAAACTGTAGCCGGCGACCAGCGGACCCTTTGCGTACTTGATGTTCAGGCTGGTGTTGCGTGCAGCTGACAGGTCAGGCGTCGTGGGGGTGGCCAGTGCCTTGTTTTCGCCAAAGCCCATCGCGACCTTGCCGCTGAAACCGATGAAAATCGGCGATTCGTAGCTGACCGAGTTGTCAAAGCGCCCCACATAGTTGGGCAGGCTGCCCAGGCCCCAGACCGTGCCGGTGGTCGAAAAAGCCGTTGCGTCGTACAGGTTGTTGGTCAGGCCCACGAATGAATGGAAAGGCGACACCTGGCGGCCCAGTTTCACATTGCCGAATCTGCCTGAAATGCCGACCCATGCCTGGCTACTGAACAGTTGCGGTGCCACCGCGGCCGGCACGGTGGTGACCTGCGTTGTTGCGCCATTGGTGATGTCGAACAGGCTTTCAAACTGGAACTCGGCCTTCAGGCCGCCACCCAGGTCTTCCGAGCCCCGCAGGCCCCAGCGGGAATTGGCCATGCCGTCGCTGTCAACCACCGTTCGTTTCAGTTTCGTGGCGCCGACGCCGCTCTGCTTCTGGCCGAAGTAGGCATCGGCAATGCCGTACAGCGTTACGGTCGATTGGGCCATAGAGGTGCCGCAAGTTATCAGGGCAGCCAGCGTGATCAAAGCAAGTTTCATTTTTGTCTCCAGGTTTCGAAAACAGTAAATGTAACTTTTAATTTTATATATTTTATAAAATGTTTTATATATTTTGATCTTTATCCAGCATGCAACGCCAAAAAGTTGGCCCATGCGCAACCGAAGAGCCCCGACCCCTGTCCAGGGCGTTTGCAAACCGGCCAGTGTCGGGACAGCTGCCGCAAGCCTGCGCAGTCAATTCACGCCGGCACGCCCTGGCGTTCCAACAGCCATCCAGGCGCGTCCTGTAATGCCACGGGCCGCAAAAAACGGTCGGATGCGGTGAAGCCAACCGAGGTGAACAGCGGCTGTGTCGAGGCAGGCCACGGACCGCCATGGTGTTGGGCCAGCGTGACGGCCACCCCGGTGGGCATGCCCTTGAACAGCACCCGGCCCGAGATGTTCTGGGCGACGCGGAAAATCTGACGATCCCGCGCCGTCCCGCCATCAGCGCCCAGGAGCGTGGTGGTGAGGGAGCCGCCAACGGCCTGCAGCGCGGCGCACAACTCGCCCAATGAAGCGGCCATCACGCACACGCACGATGCGCCGAACACTTCATGCCGCAGGGCCTTGTCGGCCATGAACGATGCAGCGCTGACTACCCCTACAAAGCCACGGCTCAGCCCTTGAGCCGGTGCGGCAGAAGTCAGCGCCCGAACGTCGGGATGCTGGCGAAGGGCCGACACCCCCTGCGCGTAGCCCTGTCCAATGCGCTCCGACAGCATCGGGTGCAGGCCGAGCTGATCGACTTCGGCGGCCAGCTTTTCAACAAACGCTCGGGCCTCGGCCGTGTCAAGCATCAGTACCAGGCCAGGGCTGGTGCAAAACTGCCCCGCGCCTTGGGTGATGGAAGCCGCCAGCGTCTTGGCAAGCGCATCGGCGCCGTTCCCAATGGCTTCGGGCAGCACGACCACCGGGTTGACGGAACCCAACTCGCCATAAAAAGCAATCGGCTGGCTGCGCGACTGCGCCTTCTGGCCCAGCGCCAGGCCGCCCGCCAGGGAACCGGTGAATGCAACCGCCTGGATGCCGGGATGGCCCACCAGTTCCAGCCCGGCCGCATGGCTGTCGATATCCAGATGGCCGACCAGGCCTGCAGGCAACTCCAGCCGGCGCAGAACCTCCTGCGCCAGCTGATGCACCCGGCGCGACAAGCCGATATGCGCCGGATGGCCCTTGACGACCACCGGGCAGCCAGCGGCCAGGGCAGAAGCCGTGTCACCGCCCAGCACCGAAAAAGCGAATGGAAAATTACTCGCGGAAAACATGGCCACCGGCCCGACCGGCACGCGAACCCGGAGCAGGTGCGGGCGGCCTGCGGGCGGCGGCCCAGCAATGGCTGCATCGTCGATGCGGCCGTAAAGCCCGCCATCACGCGCCAGTGACGCAAAGCCGCGCAGCTGAAAACAGGTGCGGTCGAGTTCTCCGTTCAGCCTTGCCATGCCCAGATGGGTTTCGCTATCGGCCAGGACAACGAGCGCAGCGCGGTCGTTCTCAAGCGCCTCGGCCAGGCCGTCGAGCAGCGCGGCGCGCCGCGTACCGTCGGAGGCCGCCCAGCTACCGGCAGCGTCGCAAGCCAAAGCAACGGCGGCATCGACTTCAGGATGAAGGTTCATGGCAATGGTTTTCCAAAAAAAGAGGTTGTGGGTTGAAAAAGGGAAAAATTGGATACAGCCAAGGACTGCCACATTCGGCGCAGGCCCTGCGCACGCAGTGCATGTCACGCTGCTTCAGCGGCACACAATTGGGCCGAGCCAAAGCCGCGAAAGACTTGATGTTAACAAACATTAAATATTTTATAAAATCTGTTTTTTTAGTTTAAAGTACCCTTATGCCTGCAATCAATACCCCCACCTACATGCGTTTGCGCGACCAGGTTCGCGTTGACATCGTTTCCGGCATCTGGCCCTTGGGCAGCCATGTGACGCTGGCGCAATTGGCCGAGCATTACCAGGTCAGCGCCAATCCGGTGCGCGAGGCACTGCTTCAGCTGCAGGGCGAAGGCGTCATTGCCATGCGCATGAACCGCGGCGCGGTGATTCCGCTGGTTGATGCGCGCTACATCGATAACCTGTACCGGCTGCGCGGTGCCATCCAGTCGATGCTGGTACGCGACGCGGCCCGCATGGCGATTCCCGATCAGGTCAACCGCATGATGGAACTGGCTTCCATTTATGAAACCGCGGCCCATTCCAATGACTCAGCCGCCTGCGTCGAGGCCAATCGCAACCTGCACCGGCATATCGACGTGATTGCCGACAACCCGCTGGCGGTCGATTTGCTGCAGGGCCGCTCCACGCTGGTCGATGCCTACCGCCGATCGGTCGGCTACGGCAGCGGCCGGCTGGCGCTGGTGGTGGAGCAGCACCGGAAAATCGTTCGCGCCATTGCCGCAGGCGACGAAGAAAAGGCGGCGCAGGCCATGCTGGAGCACACCGATTCATCCCGCCTTGACCTGCTCGCAACTTGCCGGGCGGTGCGCGGCTGAGCCCAAAACCTCGGACGCCTGCCCCCCCGGCGCGCATATTTTTTGAATTAGAAAAACTGGAGACCCATCACATGAAAAAAGCGCTTTTCCCTTCAAACCTTGCGCGACGACAGCTGCTCGCTGCCTGCGCCGCCGCGACGCTGCTCAATGCTGCGCCGCTCACCGTGCAGGCGCAGGCCGCCTACCCCAACCGTCCGATCCGCTTCATCGTCGGTTTTGCGCCGGGCGGTTCGGCCGACGTGGTGGCGCGTGCGGTGGCCCAGGAACTGGGCAAGGACCTGGGCCAGCCGGTGGTGGTTGACAACAAGCCAGGGGCGAGCGCCCACATTGCGACGCAGGCATTGCTCTCGGCGCCGGCTGATGGCTACACCATTCTTTTTGCCGGACTGACGCTTGCCACCAATCCGGCGCTGATGGCGTCGGTCGGATACAACCCTGAAAAAGACATCACCATGGTGTCGCAGATGACGGCCATGCCCATCGTGGTGTTCGTGCCTGGCAAGTCAGAGATCAACAGCCTGCAGGACCTGATTGCCGTGTCGAAAAAAACATCCGGAGGCCTTAACTTTGCCTCCGGCGGCACGGGCACCTCGTCCCATCTCGGCCCCGAGCTGTTCACCCGCACCGTGGGCATCAAGTACACCCATGTGCCCTACCGGGGCGGCGCGCCGGCGCTGCAGGGCCTGCTGGGCGGCGAAACTGATGCCATGTTCGACACGGCAGTCACGCCCTTGCACCGCGCCAATGTCGAGGCCGGCAAGATCAAGTTCATCGGCGTCATGCAGAAAGACCCGATTGCGAGCTATCCGTCGATCAAGCCGGCCGGCCAGCAGGGCATTGCGCCAGCCGCCTTCATGCGCAGCTGGCAGGGCGTGGCGGTGCGCACCGGGACGCCGCCGGAAATCGTCAACAAGCTGTATGCCAGCATCCAGGCGGCGCTGAAAAACAAGGACGTCATCGACCGCCTGGTCGGCGCCGGCACCGAGGTGCAGGCAAGCACCAACCCGGCTGAATTCCAGAAGCTGTACCGCGACGAGCTGGTGCGCTGGACGGCCTTGATCAAGACCGCAGGCATCAAGGCCGAATAAGCCTGGGACTCCATGGCATAAGGCAGCGGCGGCGGGCACTGCTGACGCCGCTGAAAAATCAAACGGAAACCTGTAGTGACTGACTATCTGTCCGACGACTTCCTGCTCTGCTCCCCAACGGCGCGCTCGCTCTACCATGAGCATGCGGCCGCGCTGCCGATCATCGACTTTCACAGCCATATCGATCCGCACAGCGTGGCCGATGACCGGGTGTTCAGCGATCTGGCCGGGTTGTGGATCAGCACCGATCCCTACAAATGGCGCGCCATGCGCATCAACGGCATTGCCGAGCACGCCATCACCGGCAGCGCGCCGGGCCGCGAAAAGTTCGACGCCTGGGCGCAGACCGTGCCTTACACCGTCGGCAACCCGCTGTTTCACTGGACCTCGCTCGAACTCAAGCGCTACTTCGGCATTGACGCGCTGCTGTCGCCAAAGACTGCCGAAGCCATCTGGACGGACTGCAACCGCCAGTTGCCGCAGCCGCGGCTGTCGGCGCAGGGCCTGCTGAAACAAGCGAATGTCGAGCTGCTCTGCACCTCCGACGACCTGCTGGACTCGCTGGCCCCGCACCGGCAGATGCAGGCCAAAGGCGGCGCGCTGAAAATGCTGCCGTCGCTGCGGGCCGACCGCATCGTCGCCGTGGATGCGCCGGGCTTCAAGGCGTTTTGCAGCGCCCTGGAAACCGCCAGCGGCCTGCGTATCGACGGACTGGAAGCCTTCAAGGCGGCCATCGGCGTGCGGCTGGAGGTGTTCCAGTCGCTGGGCTGCTGCGTGGCCGATGTCGGGCTGGACCAGCCGGTGTTTGAACCGGCCCAGGATGGCGTGGTCGCAGGCATTTTCGACCGGCTGATGGCCGGCAGCGTCTTGGCGCCGCTGGAAGTGCGGCAACTCAAGACCGCCCTGCTGCTGCACCTGGGCGGCGAGTACCACCGCCGCCACTGGGTCATGCAGCTGCACATCGGCGCGCAGCGCACCACCAGCCAGCGCCTGCGCGACCTGACCGGCGGTGCGGGCGGCTACGCCTGCATTGGCAGCTCGTCCGATGTGGCGCTGGTTTGCGGCCTGCTGAACCAGCTCGAAAGCCGGGACGCGCTGCCCCGCACGATTCTCTTTACCCTGAACCCGTCGGATGCCGACATGTTCGCCTCGGTGACCGGCTCGTTCACCGGCGAAGGCATTCCGGGCAAGGTCCAGCTCGGGCCGGCCTGGTGGTTCAACGACAACCGCGACGGCATGGTGCGCCAGCTCAAAACCCTGGGCAACATGGGCCTGCTCGGCAGGCACATCGGCATGACGACCGACTCGCGCAGCCTGCTGTCGTATTCGCGGCACGAGTATTACCGGCGCATTCTGTGCAACCTGGTGGGCGAATGGGTAGAGGCGGGCGAGTTGCCGCGCAACCCGGATTTCCTGCAGACCTTCATCCAGGACCTCTGCTATTTCAATGCCCGCCGCTGGCTGCGCCCCGACGCGGATTCAGGTCTTCAACAACGCATCCAAGGAACTCCATGAAAATCACCGCCATCAAAGGTCACCTGATGCAGGCCGGCGCGCCGGGCCACACGGGCTGGTCGGCCACTGGCAAGAGCGCCCTGGCGACCGGCCGCAACTGGTTTTTTGTCACCCTCGAAACCGATGCTGGCCTGGTCGGCACCGGCGAAGGCTCGGGCTGGCCGCGTGTCGTCGCCGCTGCCGTCGAAGACCTCAGCCGCCTGCTGATCGGCGAAACCGTGCGCGATGTCGAGCGCATCGGGCAAAAAATCCGCGTCGCCCTGATGGGGCACGGCCAGACCGGCGTGGTCGGCATGGGCGCGCTGGCCGCCATTGACATGGCGCTGTGGGACCTGAACGCGCAGGGGCTGGGCGTGCCGGTGTCCGCGCTGCTGGGCGGCACCACCCGGGCCTCGGTGCCTTATTACGTGCATGCCGCCAGTGTGGAAACCGCCCAAGCCGCCGTGGCTGATGGCGTGCGGGCGCTCAAGGTTGGCGGCACCAAGGACATCGTGGAACGCGCCTTTGCGATTCGCGCTGCGGTGGGCGACGACATCGACCTGATGGTGGACCTGCATGGCCCGCCATGGCTGACCACCGGGGATGCGGTGGCCATTGGCCGCGAACTGGAGCCCCTGCATTTGTTGTTCCTTGAAGAAGCCGTCGCGCCCGACGACATCGCCGGCTGGAAGCGGATGCGCGACAAGGTGGCGCTGCCGCTGGCGGGCGGAGAGCGCCTGGCCACGCTGGCCGAGATGCGGCCTTTCCTGGAAAACGGCCTGTTCGATGTGGTGCAGCCCGATACCGGCCGCTTCGGCGGGCTGACGCAGATGAAAAAGCTCGCCGCCATGGCCGAGGCGTGCGGCATCATGGTCGCACCGCATTCCGGCTCCTTGGGCCCGGTGGCCGAGTTCGCCGCCACCCACTTGTTGTCGGCGATTCCCAACGGCCTGATCCTGGAGCGGCTGGAACCCGACTGGGCCGGGCGCGCCCGAACCATCAACACCGCCCTGGCCGCCAGCAACGGCCTGATCGAGGTACCGCAAGGTGCCGGGCTGGGCGTCACGCTCGATCTGGATTTTGTCGCCAGCCACCCGAGCGAGAAAAACATCGCGATTGCCACCGGCGGCTGGAACGCCGGCACCGAAAACCAGACCGTACTCACCCAGGCACGCCGTCCGCGCGCCCCCCAATTTCTAACCCGGAAGACGCCAACCCCATGAACGACACCACCCGAGCCCGCCTGATGCGGGTGTCCACCGCCACCCTGACCACCGTGCTGTTCAAGCGCGGCTTTCACAACACCTTTCTCCAGCAGGTTCGCCCGGCGGGCGGCGCCAAGGCCAACATGGTCGGCGCGGCCTACACCCTGCGCTACATTCCGGCGCGCGAAGACCTCGACGGCATCAACGCCTTCAACGACCGCAGCCACCCGCAGCGCGTGGCGGTGGAAGAGTGCCCCGCCGGCCAGGTGCTGGTGATGGACAGCCGGGGCGACCCGAGCGCGGCCTCCAGCGGCGGCCTGCTGCTGACGCGGCTGTGGAAGCGCGGCGTGGCCGGCGTGGTCACCGACGGCGGCTTTCGGGACACCCCGGAAATCGCCTTGATGGACTTTGCGGCCTACCACCAGCGGCCGTCGGCACCGACCAACCTCATCAGGCACCATGCCATGGACCTGCAGTTGCCGATTGCCTGCGGCGGCGTCGCGGTGTACCCCGGCGATGTCATGGTGGGCGATGCCGAAGGCGTGGTCTGCATTGCGTCGAACATTGCCGATGCGGTGGCGGTGGAAGCCTATGACCAGACCCTGTATGAAGACTGGGTGGCCAAGCGGATTGAAGAAGGCGCGGGCCTGTTTGGCGTGTACCCGATGACCGATGCGTCGGAGCAGGCGGCCTTTGCCGTCTGGCGCGGCGAGCAGGCTGCGCACTACCCACTGGCAACCGGGCTGAACTGACATGGCGCTGATCGACTGCATCGTGCTGACAGGCGCGGCGGGCCGGCTGGGCCGGTCGTTGCGCCCTGCCCTGGCCGCCAGCTGCAGGGAGTTGCGGGTGCTCGACCAGTCGCCGCTGGCGGCCGGGCAGGCCAATGAAACCGCCTTACAGCTCGACCTGAACGACCAGGCCGCCTTGGCAAGCGCCCTGGCCGGCGCCTCTGCCGTGGTGCATTTCGCCGGTTACCCACGGGAAGCCGACTGGCCAACGCTGCTGGCCGCCAACGTGGCCGGCGTTGCCTCGCTGTGGGAAGCGGCCCGCACAGCCGGGGTGCAGCGCATCATTTATGCCGGCTCCAACCATTCGGTGGGCATGTACCCGCGCAGTGAAAAGCTGTCGCAGGGTGCGCTGCCCGGCCCCGATTCGCGCTACGGCGTGACCAAGGTGTTCATGGAAGCCGTCGCCAGCCTGTATGCCGCCAAGCACGGCCTGCGCGGTTTTGGCATCCGCATCGGCCACTGCGCGCCGCAGCCGTCGGACGCCCGCATGCTGTCGCACTGGATTCATCCCGAAGACCTGTCGGCGCTGGTGCAGGTCGGCCTGCGGGCCGAGTATGAAAACGAATACGTGTACGGCGTGTCCAACAACAGCCGCTCCTGGTGGTCCAACGACCGGGCCGAAGCACTGGGCTACCGGCCCGCGCACAGCGCAGATGCGTTCATCGACAGCCTGCAGGCGCAGACCAGCGCCAGCCCGGTGGCCGAGCATTTCCAGGGCGGCTCGTTCGCGGCGGCGGAATTCGACAACCCACGCTTTCGTGCGGACTGACATCTGGCACCGGAATGCGTACCAAGGCTGATTTGCTATTTAATTCATAGCTACCAGCGCATTACCCACAAGCGCCATGGACCAACTTGGTGCTTGAAAGTTATTTTTATTCAAACGAATGCACGCTGAAAATACCCATGGCCCCTAAAAGCATTCATGTCGAAGTTCGGCAGGAAACCATCACGCGCACCGCCCTGCCCGCGCCTTACCTGGGCATGCATGCCTGGGGCGTTCGCAACCAGGTCGGTGAATCGCCGGTATGGGATGACGAAACCCGGCGGTTGCTGTGGATCGACGTGCGTGCGCCCGCCGTGCTCGGACTTGACCCGTCCAGTGGCGCGCTGACGCGCTGGAGGCTGCCGGAAGTGGTGGGCGCCCTGGGCCTGGCCGGTAGGAACCGGGTGGTGCTGGCGCTCAAAGCACATCTTGCGATGCTCGACCTGGCGAGCGGCGAGCTGCGCAGCATTGCCGTGGTGCAGGAGGAGCCCCCGCACAATCGCCTGAATGAAGGCAAGGTGTCGCCAAGCGGCCGCTGGTTTGTATTTGGCTCCATGGACGACCGGGCCGGCGCCAAGCTGCCGACCGGCGCGCTGTACCGGGCCGAAGCGAACGGCTCGGTGAGCCGTCTTTTTGAAGGATTGACGATTGCCAACGGCATTGCCTGGACGCCCGACGGCCAGTGGCTCTGTTTCTCTGACAGCCATGCCGGCACCGTCTGGCGGGCGCCGTGGGATGAAAAAATGGGCCGAATGGGCGCGCCGGCGGTTTTCACCACGTCTGACGAGGCGGCAGGCCGGCCCGACGGCGCGCTGATGGACCGGGCGGGCCACTATTTTTCAGCCGGCGTTTCCGCTGGCTGCCTGAACCAGTTCAACGCTGCTGGTGAGCTGGTGCACAAGCTGACCTTGCCGCTCAGGGCGCCGACCATGCCCTGCCTGGGCGGCGCCAGGCTTTCACGCCTGTTCATCACCTCGCTGGTGCGCCCTGGCTGGACGGCGCCCGGCGGCTTCGATGGTGCGCTGATCGAGATGGACGCGCCTTGCAGCGCCCTGCCCGCCGTCCGATGGAACCGTGCCTAGCGCGACATCACCTGGGCGGGCAACTGCTGCGCCCCAGCCGCCTGAACGCTACTGAATTCATAGCTGCTGGCGCATGTTTTGCCTGCGGTACAGGCCTATTTGGCACTTGAAATCTGATCCACCGGCGCGCCGGTACGGCCGCTGCCATAACCCGCCGCCACGGCAGCCGCGCCGCCGGGCCGCACCGCCACCGCGCAGTACTTGAACTCCGGGATTTTCCCGAACGGGTCGAGTGCCGCATTGGTCATCAGGTTGGCCGCCGCCTCGTAATAGGCAAAAGGGATGAACACCGCGCCTGGCGGCGTGCCATCGTCGCGGCGCACATGAATGGCGACGCTGCCCCGGCGCGACTGCACGGTGGCCACATCGCCCGGCGCCAGCCCCAGCGCCAGCAGGTCGGCGCCGCACAGCGAAGCCGTCGCCATCGGCTCGATGGCGTCAAGCACTTCCGAGCGCCGCGTCATGCTGCCGGTGTGCCAGTGCTCCAGCTGGCGGCCGGTGATCAGCACAAAGGGAAAGTCGGCATCGGGCCGCTCGTTGGCCGGAATGATGTCGGCCGGCACCAGGTGCACGCGGCCGTCGTCGGTGTCGAATCGGTCGATAAACACAATCGGTGCGCCAGGATCATTGGCGTTCAGGCACGGGTAGGTCACGCTCGATTCGCGCTGCAGGCGCTCCCAGGTGATGCCGGCAATCGCGCTGTGCATGGCGCGCCGCATCTCCTCGTACACCGCCGCCACGCCGTGGTGCTCGCCTGCGTAATCCCAGTCCAGCCCCATGCCGGCGGCAATCTGCTGGACGATCCACAGGTCGGGCCGGGCGTCGCCAGGCGGGTCAATGGCCTGCCGGCCGAGCTGCACCATGCGGTCGGTATTGGTGACGCTGCCGGTTTTTTCGGGCCAGGCGCTGGCGGGCAGCACCACGTCGGCCAGCCACGCCGTTTCGGTCATGAAAATGTCCTGCACCACCAGGTGTTCCAGGCTGGCCAGCGCGTGCCGCGCATGGTTCAGGTCGGGGTCGCTCATGGCGGGGTTCTCGCCCGAGATGTACATGCC
Organism: Polaromonas sp. CG_9.11; assembly: GCF_015752225.1. Taxonomy (NCBI): domain Bacteria; kingdom Pseudomonadati; phylum Pseudomonadota; class Betaproteobacteria; order Burkholderiales; family Comamonadaceae; genus Polaromonas; species Polaromonas sp. CG_9.11. The sequence goes on along the minus strand of NZ_JADOVE010000018.1, from coordinate 64,279 downwards.
GCGAACCTTGTGCGGGTCACGCTCCGGCGCGAGGATCTTGTGCATGATCTCGACCACGGTGTAGCCGGGCTGGTCATCGAGCTTCATGCCCCAGAAGTTCTCGAACCAGTCGTGCGCCGACTTGTTGTTCACGCGCTGGTAGTTCGGGAACATCATCGGGATCAGCCCCGCGTCGCTCGCGCCCTGCACGTTGTTCTGGCCGCGCAGCGGATGCAGGCCCGAGCCGGGCTTGCCGATCTGGCCGGTCACGCTGCACAGCGCAATCAGGCAGCGCGCGTTGTCGGTGCCGTGGACATGCTGGCTCACACCCATGCCCCACAGGATCATCGCGCCCTTGGCCCGGGCGAATTCCCGGGCCACCTCGCGCAGCATTTGGGCCGGAATGCCGCAGATCGGCGCCATCGCTTCCGGGCTGTAGCCCTGCACATTGGCGCGCAGCGCTTCGTAGTTGCTGGCGCGTTCCTCGATGAAAGCCATGTCCGTCAGCCCCTCGTCGATGACGGTGTAGATCAGGGCATTGAGCATCGCCACATCGGTGTCGGCCTTGAACTGCAGCGTGCGCCAGGCATGCCGGCCAATGTCGGTGATGCGCGGGTCGGCCAGCACGATTTTTGCGCCCCGCCTGGCGGCGTTCTTCATCCATGTTGCCGCGACCGGGTGGTTGGCCGTCGGGTTGGAGCCGATGATGAAAATCAAACCCGCGTTTTCCACGTCATGCACCTGGTTGCTGACCGCCGCCGATCCGACACCCTCCAGCAGCGCCGCCACGCTGGACGCATGGCACAGCCGGGTGCAGTGGTCCACGTTGTTGCTGCCAAAGCCGGTGCGCACGAGTTTCTGGAACAGATAGGCTTCCTCGTTGCTGCCCTTGGCCGAGCCAAAACCGGCCAGCGACTTCTTGCCTTTGGTGTCGCGCAGATGTTTGAGCGCACCGGTGGACAGCGCCAGCGCTTCCTCCCAGGTCGCTTCGCGGAACACCTCGGACCAGTCGGCGCTGTCGCGGTTGAGCGTCTGCAGCGCTGCAGGATCTTTGGCGACACCGGCCTTGCGGATCAGCGGCACGGTCAGGCGCTGCGGGCTGTGCGCATAGTCAAAGCCGAAGCGGCCCTTGACGCACAGCCGCGACTGGTTGGCCGGGCCGTCGCGCCCCTCGACACTGACTATTTTGTTGTCTTTCACGTTGTAGGTCAGCAGGCAGCCGACGCCGCAGAACGGGCAGACCGAATCGACCTTTTTGTCGACGATTTGCGAGCCGACCTGCGTCTTGGGCATGAGCGCGCCGGTCGGGCAGGCCTGCACGCATTCGCCGCAGGCCACGCAGCTGCTATCACCCATCGGGTCGTCCAGGTCAAAGACGATGCGGCTGTCGGCGCCGCGCAGCGCAAAGCCGATCACGTCGTTCACCTGTTCCTCGCGGCAAGCGCGCACGCAGCGGTTGCACTGGATGCACGCGCCAAGGTTCACCGCCATGGCGGGGTGGGACAGGTCGGCAGCGGGCTGTTCCCGGCGCAGGGCCTGGAGTTCGGGGCGCACGGTGACACCCATGCGCGCGGCCCAGTCGCTGAGTTCGCCGTGCTGGCCGGGGGCGGGGCCGGGGCCGGGGCCGGGGAGGCCCTCACCCCTGCCCTCTCCCAGAGGGAGAGGGAGTAAAGCGGAAACCGGCACGGTTGTTGTTCGTATTGCAGCTATTGCTCCCTCTTCTATTGCGAGAGGGAGTAAAGCGGGAACGGGTACGGCTGTTGTTGCGTCTCCCCTTGGGCGAGGGAAAAAAACGGGAAGGGGTGCAGCTGTTGTTCCCTCTTTCCTTGGGAAAGGGACCAAAGCGGGAGCGGGTGCGGCTGTTGTTCCCTCTTCCCCTGGGAGAGGGCCAGGGTGAGGGCTCACCGACTTCGCATCGTTCCACTTGTAACCCGTGTCCGGCAGGTCCGACAGCAGCAATTCCAGCACCATCTTCTGGCTTTTCAGCGCCCGCTCGCTTTGCGACTGAACCGCCATGCCCGCGGTCACGCTGCGGCAGCAGCTTGGCGCCAGCGTGCGCTCGCCCGCGATCTCGACCACGCAGGCGCGGCAGTTGCCGTCGGGACGCAGGCCGTCCTGGTAGCACAGGCGCGGAATGTTCACGCCGTGGCGCTCGGCGGCCTTGAGGATGGTTTCGCCCTGGAAGGCGTGAATGGTCTGATGGTCAAGCGTGAAGGCGACAGTGGGCAGCGCGGCTTCGGCAGCTTTGGCGGTTTGGGCGCGTGCGTTCATGTCAGGCCACCTCGTGGGCAAAATATTTCTGGACGCAGCGCACCGGATTGGGCGCTGCCTGCCCCAAACCGCAAATCGACGCATCGGTCATCACCACGTTCAGGTCTTCCAGCGTGGCGTGGTCCCAGCGGGACGCTTGCATCAGCTTCGCGGCCTTGGCCGTGCCGACGCGGCACGGTGTGCACTGGCCGCAGCTCTCGTGGGCAAAAAACCGCATCATGTTCAACGCCGCGTTGCGCGCCTTGTCGTGCTGGCCGAGCACGATGACAGCGGCCGAGCCGATGAACCCGCCATGCGGCTGCAGGGTGTCGAAGTCCAGCGGCACATGCGCATGGCTGGCCGGAAAAATCCCGCCCGATGCACCGCCCGGAAGGTAGGCGTAAAGCGTGTGGCCCTCAAGCATGCCGCCGCAGTACTCGTCGATCAGCTGCTGCGCGGTGATGCCGGCCGGCGCCAGCTTGACGCCGGGTTGCTTGACCCGCCCGCTGACGCTGAAGCTGCGCAACCCCTTGCGCCCGTTGCGGCCAAAGCTGCCGAACCAGTCAGCGCCCTTCTCGACGATGTCACGGACCCAGTACAGCGTTTCAAAATTGTGCTGCAGCGTGGGCTGGCCAAACAGGCCTACTTCGGCAATGTAGGGCGGGCGCATGCGCGGCTCGCCGCGTTTGCCTTCAATACTCTCCAACATGGCCGATTCCTCGCCGCAGATGTAGGCGCCCGCGCCGCGCCGCAGTTCAATGTGCGGCAACGCAAATGGCGGGTCGGCCTGCAGTTTGGCGATTTCAGCCTGCAACAGCGCGCGGCAGCCGTGGTATTCGTCGCGCACATAGATGTAGCAGGCCTCGATTCCCACGACCTGCGCGGCCACCAGCATGCCCTCCAGAAAACGGTGCGGGTCGCGCTCCAGGTAGGTGCGGTCCTTGAAGGTGCCGGGCTCTCCCTCGTCGATGTTCACCGCCAGCAGGCGCGGCGCGCTCTGGCCACGCACGATGCGCCACTTGCGCCCGGCCGGAAAACCCGCGCCGCCCAGGCCGCGCAGGCCGGAGTTTTCCATGGCGTGCAGTACGCGCTCGGCCTCCTCCTCCCCATTCACCAGCGACGCGGCCAGCGCATAGCCGCCGCAAGCGCGATAGGTGGCGTAGTCGGTGTGGCCAGAATAGTCGGGGACGCTTTTTTCGGCCCAATCAGACGCTACGAAATTAATAGCTGCTTGCGCTTTTGAATATTGCGCCAGGGGCTTTTTTGATGCTTGAACCACAGCCTCTAGCGTGGCGAACGGCACTGGCGTCTGGTGCACCACCGCCACGGGTGCCTGCTCGCAGCGTCCCAGGCACGGCGCGGCCACCACCCGCACATCCGGCGCGCCCAACAAGGCAGGCAGGTGCGCCAGCAATGCCTGCGCGCCTGCCATCTCGCAGCTCAAGCCGTCGCACACGCGCACTGTCAGGCCAGGCGCCTGTCCATCGCCGTTCGCATCGCCCCTGACGACTTCGAAGTGGTGATAAAACGTCGCCACCTCGTACACCTCGGCCATCGAAAGGTTCATCTCCCTGGCCAGCGCCACCAGGTGCCGTTCGTGCAGGCAGCGGTACGCGTCGTTGAGCAAATGCAGGTATTCGATCAGCAGGTCGCGGCGATGACCCTGCGCCGGGCGGGCCCCAATCAGCGCGCGCACTTGTTCCAGCGATACATGATCGGCCTGTCGACCCTTGAGCTGGCTCTTGCGGCGGATGCGCTCGCGCAACTGGTCCACTGTGGCAATGGTGACGGCCGGGAAGCTGGAAATCTGGAGGGATGGATTCATGCGCTACTTTGTCCCGGAGCAGAAGATGCGTCAAATTGAATCGGTGTATCGGGTGATTCAATGTGTGAATGAGGAATGCGGCTGACTCCGGCTGCGCCTCTCGCCCCTGCGCGCCGACCCCTGCATGGATGGCCCACGCCCTGGCTGACACCGGAACAGAGCCGTCAGTAAGCACCCGGAATCGCGCCTGGACGGTTTGACTGGCGTTTCTTTTCAGGCGGCGTCGCGCATGCGCGAAACATAGTCGACATCGCGCGTGTCGACCACGGAAATCCGGAATTCGGCGGGCTTGCGGTCAAAGGTGTAGGCCACGCGTTCGATGCGCAGCACCGGCATGCCGGCAGGCAGGTCCAGCAACCGGGCGCTGTCAAGGCTGACCAGTTCGGCGCGCACCCGCTCGTCGGCCTCGACGATCGTGATGCCGAAAGCAGACTGGTAAAGCCCGTAAATGGTGGCGGTGCGTTCAGTAAACACGTCTTCGGTCAGGCCGGGAAACATGGCGGCGGCGATGACGATATGGTCATGAATGACGGGCCGGCCCTTGAGCAGCAGCACGTTGTCGATACAAAACACCGACTGGGCGCCATGCAGGCCGAGTGCCTGCGCTTCTTCGCGCGTGGCGCGGGAGCGGGTGAAGGTGTGCAGACGCACCTGCGGGAACTCGCTGACGCCGTCACGTCCGGCAATCTTGAAAAACTGGAACATGAACCGCTCGCGGTCCAGCTTGCCGACAAAGGTGCCGCGTCCCTGCTGGCGCACCAGCACGTGCTCGGCGACCAGTTCATCCACCGCACGCCGCACGGTGCCGATGGACACATTGAAGCGCCGGGCAAGATCGGTTTCATTGGGCAGCGCCGCACCAGGCCCGGCAACGCCAGACTGAATGTCTGCAATCAGCTGTCGCTTGACTTGACGGTAAAGCACGATCAAGGCATCCCGCTTGAAACCATCGCGGACTTGCCACGCAGCGCCAGGGCGGCGACTCTTGCCGCCAGGGCACGGCGATGCGCCCCTGCTCCGGTGCTCATGAAGTCAAAAGAGCGAAGTGCTCTGGGCTGGCTGCTTTTTTATTCACGATAGGCCTTGCTCGCGGGTTGTTGCGCTTCACGCCAACACTGTTTGCGTTCCCCGGCGGGGAACGCATCCTGAGGACTGTGCTGGCCAGGCTGATTGTAAAAGCCATGGTTGTGCCGGCAGTTTTCAGTGCACGCCCAGCTTCAGCAGCCAGATGGCTGCCAGTACAAAAGTGGCGATCACCGCCGTTTCTGTCACCAGCATCACCACGGGCTGCCAGCCGAGCTTCTTCAGGTCTTCAAAGCTGGTCTTCACGCCCGCAGCAGAAATGGCGATGACCAGGCACCAGCGTGAAATGTCGTTGGCGGACGCGACGACGCCCGCCGGCACCCTGCCGGTGCTGGCGACCAGAACCAGTCCCATGAAGCCGATCAGGAAAGTCGGCACCAGCGGCACCTTTTCCCTGACCGTGCCCGGTGCCGTGGCGGCCCCGGCATGCCTGCGGTACGAAAAGGCGATCAGCAACACCACCGGCATCAACAGCACGACGCGAAACAGCTTGACCACGGTGGCCGCATCGCCTGCTTCCTGACCCATCATCATGCCGGCGGCCACCACCTGGGCCACGTCATGGATCGTGCCGCCCAGGAAAATCCCCGACTGCACCGGCGACAGATCGAGCAGGTGCATGAAGAACGGGTACAGCACCATGGCGGTGGTCGACAGCACGGTCACCCCCACCACGGCCAGCAGCGTGAAACGTTCGTTTTCCTTCGTCTGGGGAAGCACGGAAGAAATGGCCATGGCCGCCGAGGCGCCGCAGATGCCGACCGAGCCGCCGGACAGGAGGCCTTCCTCGATGGGGCGCTTGAGCCAGCGCGCCAGCAGCAAGCCGGTACTGACCGTGAGGGCGACGGCCAGCACCAGCACCACGCCCACGCTCATGCCCAGCTGCGAAACCTGGCCCAGTGTGATGCGGATGCCCAGCAGCGCGACGCCAATCCGCAGCACCGTCTTGGCGCAGAAGTTGATGCCGATCCGGGTGCTTTCCTGCAATGACAAGAAATGCAGCGACAGCCCGATCAGCAAGGCATAAAGCAGTTGCGGGCCACCGTAATGTTCCGACAAAAAGGTGGCCGACAACGCAATCACGGCGCAGATCAGCGCGCCAGGGACACACCCCTTGAAGTAGCTTCGGCTCAATTCCATCGGGTTCTTCTGGGTGGTTTCAGATCAGGGCATTGATGGCATCGAGCGTCGCCTGGGGCACGTCGATGCCCGAAGCATTGGCACGGGCCATGAGGTCGAACCGGCGCTGGCCTGGAAGACGCACGCCCTCGTCCACCAGCATGGCCGACAGCAGGGCTTCAATTCGCTCGCTGTAGACGGCAGTGCCGCCCAAGGCGGTCGGATCGATCACGATGAAGGCCTGGCCCAGCCGGGGCTGGTTGCCGTCATCGACAAAAAAGGTGTCGGCCTCGGCGCCGAAGTGTGCGCCGGTCAGCGTGGTCACCAGCAGTTCGACCATCAGGGCCAGCATCGCGCCCTTCACGCCCCCCATCGGCAGCATCGAGCCAGCCAGGCCTTTTTTCGGGTCGGTGGTCGGGTTGCCGTCCGCGTCCAGCGCCCAGCCCAGTGGAATGGATTCGCCTTTTTTGTCCGCCACCATGAGTTTGCCGCGCGCCACCTCGGACAGCGACAGGTCGATGCTGACCGGATGTTTGCCTTCACGCGGGAAGATGGCCGCGATCGGGTTGGTGCCGAAAATCGGACGCTTGCCGCCCGCCGCCGGCATGGCTGCGGGCGAGTTGCCGCAGGCAATGCCAACCATGCCGGCACTGGCCACGGCGTCCAGGTGGTAGGAAGCCATGCCGAAATGGTGGCTGTTGGTGACCGCGGCAATGGCAATGCCGGTTTGCGCCGCACGTGCCATGGCTTCGTCGATGGCCAGGCGGCAGGCGGGAAAGGCAAAACCGTTGCCGGCATCGATCAGCACGGCGCTGGCGCGCTGGTTCTTGACCACCGGCACGGCATCGCCGACCACGCGCCCCGCCTTGAGGTGGCCCACATACATGGTGACGCGCGACAGGCCATGCGACGGCAGGCCGCTGGCTTCGGCCGCCACCAGGGCGAGTGCCGTGGCGCTGGCCTGGTCGGGCGATGCGCCGGCCCGGGTCAGCGCGGCTTGCACCAGGGTATTGAGTTCTTGGTACGAGTGCAGCATGGGGGTCAGGCTTTCAGGGCGCGCGCCACGGCGGCCGCAATCAGGGTGGAAACACGCACATTGGATTCGGCGGTGACGCCCGCCACATGCGGCGTGAGGATGGCATTCGGACAGCCTTCCCAGGCCGTGCCGGCACCCATGGGTTCGGGCTCGAACACGTCGAACGCTGCACCGCCGAGACGGCCTTCGCGCAGGGCGGCGGCCACGGCCGCTTCGTCGGCGATGCCGCCGCGCGACGTGTTGATCACGACGGCGCCGCGCTTCATCTGCGCAATGCGTCCAGCCGACAGCAAGTTGGCTGTTTCAGGCGTCAGAGGGACATGCAGGCTGATCACGTCGGCCTGGGCGATGAGTTGATCCAGTGACACGCAGTGCACACCGGTTTCCTGCCACACCGGGCTGCCTGGCGGCAGCATGGGATCGTGCGCGACCACGCGCATGCCCAGGCTTTGCGCTAGCCGGGCCGTCAGCCGCCCAATGCCGCCGAAGCCGACCAGCCCCAGGCAGGTGCCTGAAATCTCGCGCCCGTTCGACAGCGCCGCACGGGGCCATTGGCCGCTGGCGACCGCCTGGCTGGACAGGTAGACGCCGCGCAGCAACACCATCGCGGTGCCAATCACATATTCGGCGACAGCCAGGGCGTTGGCGCCGGTGGCAGGAATCACTTGCATGCCGCGCGCTTCGCAGGCGGTCACGTCGATGTTGTCCAGACCCACGCCCAGCCGGCCAATGACGCTGGCCTGGGCGCAGGCCGCCAGCAACCCGCCCCGAACCTGGGTGCGGTTGCGCACGATCACGGCATGGGCATCGGGCACCTCGGCCATCAGGCGGGCCGCATCGTCCACCAGCGTGGGGTCGTACACCACATTAAACGCCGCGCGCAACGAGGCGACGGCCGCTTCGTCCATGAACTCGGTGATGACAATTTTTTTCATGGTGGGTACGCCTTAGCCGGCCTGGATGTTGCGGGCCTTGACGATCTCGCGCCAGCGCGCCACGTCTTTCTTGATCAGTTCGCCGAATTCGGCCGGACCCAGGCCGGTGGGCGTGAAGCCCATCGACGTCACGCGGTCCGAGACTTCCCTGGACTTGACCGACCGGATGGCTTCGGCCGAGACCTTGTCAATGATGGCCTTGGGCGTGCCGGCCGGCATCATCAGGCCGGTCCAGTTTTCCAGTTCGACACCGGGCAGGCCGGCTTCGGCAAACGTCGGCACGTCGGGCAGCAGCGGGTGGCGTTTGGCCGAGGTCACGGCCAGTGCGCGCAGCTTGCCGGCTTTCACATAGGTCGAACACTCGGGCAGGTTGGAGACGATGAAATCGAGCTGCGAGCCCAGCAGGTCGTTGAGCGATGGCGCGCCGCCTTTGTACGGAATGTGCGAAACGTCGATCTTGGCGTTCAAGGCCAGCAGCTCGAGGCCCAGGTGAGGCGGTGTGCCGTTGCCGCTGGAGCCGGCATTGAGCCGCTTGGCGCGCGCCTGGACCAGAAAATCAGCCAGCGTCTTGGCAGGGTTGCTTTCATTGACGACCAGTACCAGCGGGCTGGTGGCCAGGTGGGCCACGGGCGCCAGGTTCTTTTCCAGGCTGTAGGGCAGGTTGCTGAACAGCGACTGGTTCACGGCATGGGCCAGCGTGATGGCCAGCCAGGTGTAGCCGTCGGGTGTGGATTTGGCCGCCAGGTCGGCGCCCAGGTTGGCGCTGGCACCGGCGCGGTTGTCCACCAGGATCGATTGCTTGAGCGCCATGCCGGCGTTCAGCGCTATCAGGCGCGCCATCACGTCGGTCAGCCCGCCCGGCGGAAAAGGCACGATGTAGCGAATCGGCTTGGACGGGTAGGCGCCGATGTCCTGCGCCAGAGAAAGGGAGGGAACAAGCGACACGGCCGCAGCCGATGCAATCGCGTGAAGGGCAAAACGCCGTGTGATCATTCGAAACTCCGTAGGTTGGGTTGACGCCATTTCCGGATCGGCCATGCACGGCAGCGCCTTGGCGTTCGCGTGCGCGCTCTCAAGGGATCTGGAAAAAGACAGTGCTGCGGCCGAAGCCGCAGCACGTGAGCGCGGGCAGCGCGCTCCTCGATCAGGCGCTTTCGAACAGGCGGGTCATCACGAATTCGCGGTGGCCCAGCGCCTCGGCCGAAGTGAAGCGGCCGTTGACGGTCTGCATCATCATGTCGAGCAGCGCATCGCCGGCAGCGTCCATGGTTTGTTCGCGCTGCAGCAGGCCCGAGCAGTCCACGTCGATGTGTTCGCTCATCAGGCGCACGGTGCGCGGGTTGGCGCAGATCTTGATGACCGGCACGATGGCATTGCCGATGACGTTGCCCTGGCCGGTGGGAAACAGGTGCACGGCAAAGCCCGAAGCGGCGCACAGCGTGACCATTTCAGCAGCGGCGGACGATGAGTCCATGAACCACAGGCCCGGCTTGTCGGGCATTTCAGCCTTGCCAAGCACGCCATCGACCATGCATTTCTTGCCGATCTTCTGGATGTTGCCCAGCGCCTTTTCCTCGATGGTCGTCAGGCCGCCGGCGATGTTGCCCTTGGTCGGCTGCGAGTCCGACAGGTCGGTGGTGGCGTGGCGCTTGATCATGTCCTGGTAGTCGTCGAACATCTTCATGAAGTCGGTGCGGACCTTTTCGGTGCGGCAGCGCGCGGCCACCAGGTGTTCGCCGCCGGTCAGCTCGGACGTTTCGCCGAAGACCAGCGTGGTGCCCAGGTCGTACAGCTTGTCAAAAGCATTGCCCACCGTCGGGTTGGCGCCGCAGCCCGACGTGGTGTCAGATTCGCCGCACTTGGTCGACACCCACAGGTCGGCAATCGGGCATTCGACGCGGAATTTGCTGGTGGCATGCTGGATCATCTTCTTGGCCGCCTGCGAGGCACGCATGATGGTTTCATGGTCGCCATGGCCTTCGATGCCGAAGCCGACCACCGGTTTGCCCGTGGCGGCAATGCCGTCCACCACCTTTTTGGTCCAGCTGTCCTCAATGCCGATCACCACCACGGCGGCGACGTTCGGGTTCGAACCGGCACCGATGAGCGTGCGGAAATGCAGTTCCAGGTCAGCGCCAAATTGCAGGCGGCCATAGGGATGCGGAATCGCCATGGTGCCCTTGACCGCGTGGGCAACGGCTTCGGCTGCGGCGTTGGACAGGTCGTCCAGCGGCAGGATGATGACGTGGTTGCGCACGCCGACGCGGCCGTTTTCGCGGCGGTAGCCCCAGAAAGTCGTGTTTTTGTCGATGATGGACATGAGAGAAAACCTTGAATGGAATGGAATGGGCAGACGGGCAGCGGCGGGCTTACCAGCGCTTGGTCTTGATGTTGTGTACGTGGGCGTGGTCGCCGGTGGCAATTGCTGCGACCACCTTGCCGATGTCGGTGCCGTATTTCATGACGGTGTCGCCTTCCGCCATGTCCTTGACCGCCACCTTGTGGCCGATCGGAATGGCCGCATTGGCCTTGATGGTGATGGTGCGGTCGTCGTCAAGGATCAGGGCAGTCATGTCCTGGCCGGCCTGGATGCCTTCGACAACAACGACAGCGACGCTGTCTTTTTCTTCGTGCAATACGCAATGGATCACTGAAATTCTCCTTGGGTGGATGAGCAACCGAGGGGCCGGGCCCCGTGAATCTAAAAAGTCGCGACAGCATTTGTCTGCCGTATAAATATAGATCATCTATATGACTTGATAGATAGGGTTTTCCCCATGACAGGTATCAAAATGCATTTTTTCCTTTGTCGCCGAGCCCAGCGCCGCGTCGGGTTGGGGGTGCATATTCGCGGCTTTATCGCCATGAAGAGGCGGTTTCGCCAGCAGCTGCGCGCAATTTGCAGGTGTGCGCGTTGTTCAACGGTAAGCGCGGGCAGCCTGCGCCGGCGCTTCAGGGCTTGAGCGATCCGCTGTGCTGTGCTGCATGCTGCAGCCATTGCGCGTCTTGCGCCAGGACAAGCGCCGCCTCGAGCGCAGGCGGCGCACGGGTTGCAGCCAGATGAAGGAAGCCCACCGGGGTGCGCATTTCGGGCTGCACCAGAGGCAACGCTTCGAGTTCACCCTGACTTCGCACGGCACCGACCAGCGCGCCAGGCAACACGCTGCACATGTCGCCGGCCAGCACACTCAGGGCCAGCGTCAGCACCGAATTGGTTTCCATCACCGGCTGAACCGCCACCCCTACCTGCTTAAAAGCGTGGTCGACGGTGCTGCGGTTGTGCATGTCCGGCGTCAGCAGGCACAGCGGCAGCTTCGCGGCGTCAGCCCAGGCCATCTCGGCACCCAGACGCAGTTCACCGTGCTGGGAGCGGGCTGGTTTGTCGAGACGGCGCACCAGGAAATATTGTTCGGTGTACTGCGGCAGCACCGCAAAGGGGCCGCCTTTTTTCAGCCGTTCGGTAAAGCCCAGCGCCAGGTCCAGCGTCAGGTTCTCCAGCCCCTCCTCGATCTGTTGAGAGCTCAGCGCGCGTACCACCGGGGCAATGCCCGGATGTGCAGCCTGCAGCATGGCAGCAAAACGCGCGGCCACCGGCACGGCGGTGGGCACCACGCCCAGTTGCAGACGGCCCCGGGGCTGGCCGGCGCGGCTGGCCAGTTCTTGCTGCAGCAGGGCATGCTCGCGCAGCATGCGCCGGGCGCTGACCAGCACGCACTCGCCTTCCGGCGTCAGGCCGGCGTAGCTGCGGGCGCGCTTGACGATGGGCGTGCCGAACTCCTTTTCCAGCGCCCGCAATGCATTGGACAGCGCTGGCTGGGTGATGTGGCAGGCCTGGGCGGCCCGTGCGAAATGCCGGTGCTCGTTCAGCGCCACAAGGTAGCGCAGGGAGGTCAGCAGGTTCATCCGGTATGCCGCAAAAGTGAGCCGGGTGCCTGCCGCAGGCCGGGTTCAGGTGTTCTTGCTGATGGTGATGGTCGGGAACCTGGCCGAGAAGTCCTTGGCCTTGGCTGCCACCGTGATGGCCACCTTGCGCGCCACGGCCTTGTAGATGCCGGCCACCTCGCCGTCGGGGTCGGCGACCACGGTCGGCATGCCGCTGTCGGCCTGCAGGCGGATCTTGATGTCCAGCGGCAGCGCGCCCAGGTAGTCCATCTGGTAGTCGGCGGCCATTTTCCGGCCGCCGCCTTCGCCGAAGATGTGCTCCGCATGGCCGCACTGGCTGCAGATGTGCACCGCCATGTTCTCGACAATCCCCAGGATCGGCACGCCGACCTTCTCGAACATCTTGATGCCCTTCTTGGCGTCAAGCAGGGCTATGTCCTGCGGCGTGGTGACGATGACCGCGCCGGTCATGGGCACGCGTTGGCTCAGGGTGAGCTGGATGTCGCCGGTGCCGGGCGGCATGTCAACGATCAAATAATCCAGGTCTTTCCAGTTGGTCTGGCGCAGCAGCTGCTCCAGCGCCTGCGTCGCCATGGGGCCACGCCAGATCATGGCTTCGTCCTGCGCCACCAGGAAGCCGATGGACATGACCTGCAGGCCGTAGTTTTCCATCGGTTCCATGTTCTTGCCGTCGATGCTCTCGGGCCGGCCTTCGATGCCCATCATCATCGGCACGCTCGGGCCGTAGATGTCGGCGTCCAGCAGGCCGACGCTGGCGCCCTCGGCGGCCAGCGCCAGGGCCAGGTTGACGGCGGTGGTGCTTTTGCCGACGCCGCCCTTGCCCGACGCCACGGCAATGATGTTCTTCACATTCGGCAGCAACTGCACGCCGCGCTGCACGCTGTGGCTGGCGATCTTCACAGTGACGTTGACCGACACGTTGCCCACGCCGGCAACGCTGCGGGCGGCCTCGATCAGGCGCTTGCGCAGGCCGGCGATCTGGCTCTTGGCCGGGTAGCCGAGTTCGACTTCGAATGACACGTCGTTGCCGCTGACCTGCAGGTTTTTCAGCGCCTTGGTGGAGACAAAATCCTTGCCGGTGTTGGGGTCGAGCACGGTTTGCAGCGCGTTCAAAATTGCCTGTTGTTCTACAGCCATCGGGGAAATCTCCATGTGATTGGGACAAGGCAGGCCGCTGCTTTTTCAGGAAAGCCTGCGGGTTGCCGGGGGTTGAGAAGGAGTCTAACGCCGCCGCGCCGGCCAGCGTTCACTGGGGGCATGCAGTTTGCTATATTTTTAATAGCTACTTAAGCTTATGCAGCATGCGCCAGAGGCTTATTTGGCTTGTAAAACATCTGGGGCTGGCGATGTGAATGTCCGTCAGGCCGGGACCGCCCCTTAAAATCGAAAGTCAGCCCTCCACCGCCAAAAGCCCATCCTATGACCCAGCGCCGCCTGTTTGTTACCACCGCCCTGCCCTACGCCAACGGCAATTTCCACATCGGCCACATCATGGAATACATCCAGGCCGACATCTGGGTGCGTTTCCAGCGCATGCAGGGCCATGCGGTCAACTTCGTCGGCGCCGACGATGCCCACGGCGCGCCCATCATGATCGCCGCCGAAAAGGCCGGCAAGACGCCGCAGCAGTTCGTGGCCGACATCGCCGCCGGCCGCAAGCCCTACCTGGACGGCTTTCACATCGCCTTTGACAACTGGAGCTCGACCGATTCGCCGGAAAACCACGAGCTGGCCCGGCAGATCTACCGCGACCTGCGGGACAACCCGCAAGGCTCGCTGATCGAGACCAAGACCGTCGAGCAGTTCTTTGACCCTGAAAAGAACATGTTCCTGCCCGACCGCTTCATCAAGGGCGAATGCCCCAAATGCCACAGCAAGGACCAGTACGGCGACAACTGCGAGGTCTGCGGCGCGGTGTATGCGCCGACCGACCTGATCAACCCGTATTCGGCGCTGTCGGGCGCGGTGCCGATGCTCAAGAGCTCGGAGCATTTTTTCTTCAAGCTGTCGGATGCACGCTGCGTGGAATTCCTGGAAGGCTGGACGCAGGACGGCAAGCTGCAGCCTGAAGTCGCCAACAAGGTCAAGGAATGGTTTTCAGTGCGCACCAACCCGGACGGCACGCAAAGCGAAGGCCTGGGCGACTGGGACATTTCCAGGGACGCACCCTATTTCGGCATCGAGATTCCGGACGCACCGGGCAAGTATTTTTATGTCTGGCTCGATGCGCCCATCGGCTACCTGGCATCGCTGAAAGATTTGCTGACGAAACGTGGCGAGAGCTATGACGACTACATGGCCGACCCACGTCTGGAGCAGTACCACTTCATCGGCAAGGACATCGTCACCTTCCACACGCTGTTCTGGCCGGCCATGCTGAAGTTCAGCGGCCGCAAGACGCCGGACAACATCTTCGTCCACGGCTTTCTGACGGTGAACAACGGCGAAAAGATGAGCAAGAGCCGGGGCACCGGCCTGGACCCGCTCAAGTACCTGAGCCTGGGCATGAACCCGGAATGGCTGCGCTACTACCTGGCCGCCAAGCTCAATGCGAAGAATGAAGACATCGACTTTAATGCCGACGACTTCATGGCGCGGGTGAACAGCGACTTGATCGGGAAGTTTGTGAATATTGCTTCGCGTGCGGCGAACTTCATCTCAAAATATTTTGATGGTCAACTTAAGTTTGATGGTGACACCAACGCGTTGATTGACGGCGCTGCTGGCTCGGCATTCTTGGTGAAAGAGGCTTACGAAAATCGTGAATACAGCAAGGCGCTGCGCGACATCATGACAATTGCCGATGGTGTGAATGCAGCATTCGATGCTGCCAAGCCCTGGATTTTGGCCAAAGATGAAACAAAACGGGCAGAACTACAGGACATTTGTTCGCGCGCGCTTCACGGGTTCAAACTACTGTCCGTTTTATTGGCACCAGTTCTACCGGGACTGACGGAACGCGTCGCACACGAGTTATTCAAGCTGAATCGGTCGTTCGACTGGAAGGACGCAACATCATTACCTACGGAAATCGCTTCTTATCAGCACCTGATGCAACGTGTCGATATCAAGCAGCTTGATGCACTGTTTGAGCCTCCAGCGCAGGACACACCGGCGCAAGCAGCTATTGAAACCGTAGCATCTGTCAACGGGGAACTCTCACCCCAACCCTCTCCCGAAGGGAGAGGGAGTCAACCGGGCGGCGAGGCCATCGCGCCTGCCATCACCATCGACGACTTTGCAAAAGTCGATCTGCGCATCGCCAGAATCGTGAACTGCGAAGCGGTGCCCGGCTCGGTCAAGCTGCTGCGCCTGACGCTGGACGCGGGCGAAGGCCGGCTGCGCAATGTCTTCAGCGGCATTGCATCAAACTACAAGCCTGAAGACCTGATTGGCAAACACACCGTGCTGGTCGCCAACCTGGCGCCGCGAAAAATGAAGTTCGGCATCAGCGAAGGCATGGTGCTGGCTGCCAGCCATGCCGACGAAAAAACCCAGCCCGGCATTTATGTGCTTGAGCCGCTGCCGGGCGCGACGCCGGGCATGCGGATTCATTGACCCGGTCAAGACCGCCCCACGGAGCCCGGCCATGACCGCATTGCCTCACTTTCGCGCACGCGGCCTGGCCGCGGCGGCGCTCATCGGCCTGTCGGCGTTTACCCTGCCGGGTTGCGCCGTGGTCGCCGTCGTCGATACCGTGGCCTCGGTGGCGGTGGGCACCGTCGGACTGGCGGCCAGCGCGGTCATTGGCACGGCGCGCATCGCCGGATCGGCGATCGGCGCCACGGCCGACGCCGTGCTGCCCGGCCCGGCCAAATAACCAGGTTTCCCGCCGTGTCAGGGTGCCGACGGGCGCCAGCCGGGCCGCGTTTTTGTATCAACTGGTTCTCGCTTCAAAGCGGGCTCAAGCGCACAATCCTGGCGCATGCACCTGCCCATTCAATTCGCCCGGTTTCGCCCGCGCCTGCTGCTGTCGATGGCCGGCTACAACCGCGAACGGTTCTTCAAGGATGCGGGCGCCGGCCTGACGGTCGGCATCGTCGCGCTGCCGCTGGCCATGGCCTTTGCGATTGCGTCCGGGCTCAAGCCCGAAGCGGGCATCTGGACGGCGATCATCGCCGGCGCCATCATCGCCTCGCTGGGCGGCTCGGCGGTGCAGATCGGCGGCCCGGCCGGCGCGTTCATTGTCATCGTCTACGGCATCATCGAGCGCTACGGCCTGGCCAACCTGCTGATCTCCACCACCTGCGCCGGGGTGCTGCTGTTTTTGCTCGGGTTCTTCAAGCTCGGCACGCTGGTGCGCTATGTGCCGGTCAGCATCGTGGTGGGCTTCACCAACGGCATCGCGGTGCTGATTGCGCTGTCGCAGGTCAAGGACCTGCTCGGGTTGGAGATAGGCAAGATGCCGGCGGATTTTTTCTCGCAGATCAAGGCGATTGCCCAGAACATCGGCTCGCTGAACCTGTATGCGCTGGGCCTGGGGCTGGCCTGCCTGATCGGCCTGCTGGTCTGGCCGCGCCTGTTTGACACGCAAACGCGCTATGCCCACGCCTTTACCAACCGGCTGATACGGCTTATCCAGGCCGGCGAGGGCCTGCAGCTCAAGCGCGCCACCCGGCTGGCCTCGCGCCTGCCGGGGCCGATCGTGGCGCTGCTCACGCTGACGGCGCTGGCCTATGCCTTAAGCCTGCCGGTGGAAACCATCGGCAGCCGCTTTGGCGGGATTCCGCGCGCCTTGCCCGGTTTTGAATTTCCTGACTTCTCCTGGGCGACGGTGCGGCTGCTGGTGGCACCGACGGTCACGATTGCGCTGCTGGGTGCGGTCGAGTCGCTGCTGTGCGCGCGCGTGGCCGACCAGATCTCGGGCTTGCCGCGCCACGACCCGAACCAGGAACTGATGGCCCAGGGCGTGGCCAATTTCGTCGTGCCCTTCTTCGGCGGCATGCCGGCCACCGGCACGATTGCCCGCACCGTGACCAATGTGCGGGCCGGCGCCACCTCGCCCATCTCCGGGCTGGTGCATTGCCTGACGCTGGTGGCAGTGGTGCTGGTGGCCGCGCCGCTGGCCGTGCATGTCCCGCTGCCGGTGCTCGCCGGCATCTTGCTGTACGTCGCCTGGAACATGGGCGAATGGCATGAATTTGCCGAACTCAGGCGCGCCAGCAACCACTACCGGCTGATCATGCTGGGCACGTTCTTCCTGACGGTGGTGTTTGACCTGACGGTGGCGCTGCAGGTCGGCCTGCTGCTGGCCTGCGTGCTGTTCGTGCGGCGCATGAGTTCCCTGTTCCAGGTGGTCGAGGTGTCGCGCAGCGACGAAGAAGCCAGCTTTCGCCTGTACGGCTCGCTTTTTTTTGGCGCCGTGGCCAAGATCGATCCGGTCCTGAATGTCGTGGAAAGCGCTCCGCAGGGCATGACCATCCGTCTGGACGTGCAGTCGCTGCAGGTGCTTGATGCTTCGGGCCTGGATGTGCTGGAGCAACTGCAAAAAGCCATCGCCTCGCGCGGCGGCCGGCTGGTGCTGGCCGGGCTCAATGCCCAGCCCCGGGAAGTCATGGAACGCTCGGGCTTCCTGGCACACGTCGAAACGCTATGAAATAAATAGCATCCAAAGCACGCCAGACAAGCGGAAACGGCTTGTTTTCCTTAAAGAAACACCGGACAGGCGCTCAGCGGCCCTTGGGGTTGACGCTGTCCTCCTCGACCGACTGCGTGCGGACCACGCGCAGGTCCGGGTCGAACACCACGCTGAAAATCATGGCGGTGCTGGGCGGGTTCAGGTAGCGCCAGTCGTAATGCGTTTCGCGCTGGAGGGCATAGGGCGTGACCTTCATCGGCTTGCCCAGCATCTTGCGCACCGTCTCCATCGGCATGCCGGGCAGCACCCGGGCAAAGTTTTGCGGCGTGAGCACCTGGCGCAGCGCGGTCATCCGGCCATCGGGGCCGATGGTGACCAGGTAGTTGACCTGGCCGGCAGGCTGGCGGTTGTATTCGAGCGTGCGGGCGCCGGGCTCGGCGGCCGCGCCCGGCATCGGCAGCGACGCCATGTCGCCCGCCTCCCAGATTTTCTCGGGAACCCCAAAGCGCGCCCGGACATCGGCTTCGGTGGCCACGCCTTCTTCCAGCTCCTGGATACGCGCCTGGTCGCAGCCGGCCAGGCCCAGGATGAACGACAGCAAGCCCATACACAACACCGCCCTTTTTGTGGTTATTGGCAAACCCGCAGGGAAACGGGCAGTTTCGGCCACGACGGGCCGACGAATGAATGAACGCATGGCAGACCCCGGTAAAATCCAGCCACTATACGTTTTAGGCGGTCCAGACCCATGTCCATTTTTCAACGCACCCACTACACCTCTGAAATCACCTCGTTCATCGACGAGCTGAAGGCGAAGAAACCCACCCTGGAAGCCGAGCAGCGTGCCGGTCGCGCCATCTGGTGGGACAAGAACCTGAACCTGGCCGACCAGGCGGACTATGGCGAGGCACGTGTGGCGCAGCAAGCCTATGTCTATGGCACCAGCGCCCATCCGAACGGCGACTGATTCCGCTTTATATCTTCAGCCGGCAGCCAGTTGGCACAGGCGGCCTGTTTTCCATGGCGGCAAGCCCATCAACCGATCCCTCCTGCTGCTTTGATGCCACATCTCCCCTTCCCCGTGCAGGAACTGCGCGCCCCTGACGATGCGGTCCTGCCCACAGCGGTCAACCCCGAACTGCCGGCGCTGACCGACCCGGTCGCGCTGGCCCGGCTCTATGGCGAGCCGATGTTCGCCATGCCCAAGGACCTGTACATCCCGCCCGATGCGCTGAAGGTCTTTTTAGAAGCCTTCGAAGGCCCGCTGGACCTGCTGCTGTACCTGATCCGCAAGCAGAATTTCAACATCCTGGACATTCCGATGGCGGCGGTGACGCGCCAGTACCTGGCCTATGTCGATGACATCCGCGCCACCAACCTGGAGCTGGCGGCCGAATACCTGTTGATGGCCGCGATGCTGATCGAGATCAAGTCGCGCATGCTGCTGCCGCCGCGCAAGGCGGCCGAAGGCCCGGAAGCCGAGGACCCGCGCGCCGAGCTGGTGCGCCGCCTGCTGGAATACGAGGGCATCAAGCTCGCCGCGCACCGGTTGAACACCCTGCCGCAGCGCGGGCGCGATTTTGCCGTGGCGCAGGTGCATGTGGAGCAATCCACCGAGCCGCGCCTGCCCGATGTCACGCTGGTCGAGCTGCAGGAGGCATGGCAGGGCATCGTCAAACGCGCCAAACTGGTCCAGCACCATGTCATCAGCCGCGAGGAACTCTCGGTGCGCGAGCACATGAGCATCGTGCTGCGCCGGCTGCAGGGCCGCAAGTTCCTCGAGTTCGAGGAACTGTTCGATGCTTCGCGCGGCATGCCGGTGCTGGTCGTCACCTTCATCGCGCTGCTGGAGCTGGCCAAGGAATGCCTGCTGGAAATCACCCAGGCCGAATCCTTTGCACCCATTTATGTTCGCCTGGCCTACAAGCCAGCGTGATGCTTCAATTCCACGTCTCCCACCCCCCCCCTACCTGGTCCACCATGACGCATGATTTTGATGTTTTGATTGTCGGCAGCGGCCTGGCCGGCCTGTCCGCCGCGCTGCACCTGGCGCCCACGCACCGCGTGGCTGTCATCACCAAGCGCGCCATCAGCGACGGCGCCAGCGGCTGGGCGCAGGGCGGCATTGCCGCCGTGCTGGCCGACGGCGACAGCTTCGACGCCCATGTGCAGGACACGCTGGTGGCCGGCGCCGGCCTGTGCGACCTGGCCGCCACCCGCTTCGTGGTGGAAAACGCGCCCGGCGCGATTGCCTGGCTGCGCGAACTGGGCGTGCCGTTTTCGCTGGAGGGCGGCGAATTGCACCTGACACGCGAAGGCGGGCATGGCGCGCGGCGCATTGCGCATGTCACGGACGCCACCGGCGCGGCCGTGCAGCGCACCCTGATCGACGTGGTGCGGACGACGCCCGGCATCACGCTGTTCGAGCAGCACACGCTGGTCGATGTGATCACCGCGCGCAAGCTGGGTTTGCCCGGCGCGCAGCGCTGCCTGGGCCTGTACGCGCTGGACGACGCCACCGACGAGGTGCTGACCTTCCGCGCGCCGCAAACCATCCTGGCCACTGGCGGCGCCGGCAAGGTGTACCTGTACACCACCAACCCCGACACCGCCACCGGCGACGGCATTGCAGCGGCCTGGCGCGCCGGCTGCCGCGTGGGCAACATGGAATTCATCCAGTTCCACCCGACCTGCCTCTACCACCCGCATGCCAAGTCGTACTTGATCACCGAGGCGGTGCGCGGCGAAGGCGGGCGACTTTTGTTGCCCGACGGCACCCGTTTCATGCCCGACCACGACGCGCGCGCCGAGCTGGCACCGCGCGACGTGGTGGCCCGGGCGATTGACTTCGAGATGAAAAAACGCGGCCTCGACTGCGTGCACCTGGACATTTCGCACCAGAGCCCGGCGTTTTTGCACGAGCACTTCCCCAACATCCTGGCGCGTTGCGCCGAACTGGGCATCGACATCACGACCCAGCCAATTCCGGTGGTGCCGGCCGCGCACTACACCTGCGGCGGCGTGCTGACCGACCTGGCCGGCCGCACCGACCTGCCGGGCCTCTTTGCCTTGGGCGAAACCGCCTGCACCGGCCTGCACGGCGCGAACCGGCTGGCGAGCAATTCGCTGCTCGAATGCATGGTGTTTGCGCAGGCCGCCGCCCAGGCGATTGCCAGCGCGCCCGCTGCGCCGGTGGCCGAGGTGCCGCGCTGGGACGACAGCCGCGTGACCGATGCCGACGAATGCGTGGTGATCTCGCACAACTGGGACGAGCTGCGCCGTTTCATGTGGGACTACGTCGGCATCGTTCGCACCAACAAGCGGCTGGAGCGCGCCGCGCACCGCATCACGCTGCTGCAGGCCGAGATCCAGGAGTTTTACGCCCACTTCCACGTCACGCGCGACCTGCTGGAACTGCGCAACCTGGTGCAGGTGGCCGAGCTGATCGTGCGCTCGGCCCAGTTGCGCCGCGAGAGCCGGGGCCTGCATTTCAGCCGCGACTATCCTGACATGGCGGCGCCGGCGGCGGCCACCATCCTGGTGCCGCCGGTGGCCTGAACGGCAGGCCGGTCCACCTCATTTATAGGATCAAATCAGGCTTTTACGCAATACGGACGTGCGCTGACAACTATGGTTTCAAGAGCATCTAGCGAATGTGAAGCAATCGGTCCAGCGACAGCGTTCCGGCGCCGCGTCCCACCAGATAGAGCAGCAGGCCGGCCCATGACAGGTGCGTCGGCCAGGCATCGGGATAGACAAACACCTGGATCACCAGCGTCATGCCCAGCAGCGCCAGGGCGGACAGCCGGGTGAACAGGCCCAGCACCAGCAGAATGGGAAACAGGTGCTCGGCCCAGGCAGCCGCATTCGCGGCGATGTCGACTGGCACCAGCGGCAGCCGGTATTCGTCCCGGAACAGCGAATAAGCGCTGTCGTTGACCGTCAGCCAGCCGTCCACCTTGGTGCGGCCGGACATGAAAAAGATGGCGGCGATGGCGATGCGGTTCACCAGCGCCAGCGCGTCATGCGGCAGCAGGCGGGTGAGCCGCCCGGCCAGGCCGTGCCAGAGGCCGCGCAGCCCGGCGGGTTGGGCACGTGTGCCGGCGGTCGTCATGGTGGATAAAACGGGATTCATGTCAGCTCCTGGTGGTTGGGGGTCGGAATCGAAACGGTCTGTGCGCTGCAAAAGGCGCCGGCCTGCAGCAGCAGGGTCATCAGTCGCGCCAGATCGCAGTCGGCCTGCCGGGCCAGCGCTTCATCCGCTGCCAGTGCCAGCGGACGTCCGGCGGCGCAGGCATCAAGAAATGCGCAGCCGCCCGCCTCCAGCGCGCTCCAGGCGACGGCGCCCTCCGGCCGGGTCAGCAGCGCCCCCTCGCCGGTCCAGTCCAGCGCATCGCCGCTGTCCAGGCCTTGCAGGGCATCTTGCCGGTTGCGCTGCCAAAGGGTGTAGATCGGCTGGTCGTCGAACCAGGCCCAGCGCGCGGCCGGATGCGGCTGCAGCACCAAAGCGCCCAGTTGCTCCGGCGGCAGGCCGGCCAACGCTGAGGGCTTGAGCACCGGGGCATCCGCCGCCACATGCGCCTCGGTCCAGAAGCGGTCGAGCCGGGCCACACCGGACAGGTAGGGCAGGTCCGCCGCCGGCGCAAAACCGGCCAGGAAGCCGGGAAAACCCGCGCCATACAGCAGCAGCCGGACATCGACAGGCGGCTGTGCGCGCACATGCAAGGCAGCGGCAGCACGAAACCAGTCCTCGCCCACCAGCCGCGACACCGCCGGGTAGTTGGCCTGCAGCGCATCGATGCAGCCCCTGATGACCGTGTTGCGGTACACCGCAAATCCGGGCTGGTCCGTCAGGTCGCGCAGGTGTTCGGGCAGCGCATCGGGCAAGGCCCACAGCGCCTGGACAAAGCGGTCCTGGAAACGGGAGAGTTCGGTGGTCATGACGCCAGCGCCTCTTTTTCCGGCGCCTCTTTTTCGTGCGGCTGGCCCTGCAGCAGCGCATGCGCCTGCCGGCGTTCGGCCAGCAGTTCGGCGAAAGGCGGCAGCTGGTCATCGCGCTCGATCAGCGTCGGGCGCGGGCCGATGCGCGCCATCAGGCGTTCATACAGCGCCCAAACTTTGGGCGCGACCGGCGCATCGTGCGAATCCACCAGCAGCGCCTGGCCCAGCACCGGGTCGGGGGTGTGGCCCGCCAGATGGATTTCCATCACCGCGTCGCCGGGAAAGGCGTCGATATAGGCCTCGGCATCAAAGCCTAGGTTGTTGGCGCTGAGATACACATTGTTCACGTCGAGCAGCAGGCCGCAGCCGGTGCGGCGCGCGAGTTCCTGCAAGAAATCAACCTCGTCCCAGGCATGGCCTTCGATGCGCAGGTAGTGGGACGGGTTTTCAATGGCGATGCGCCGCCCAAGGGCATCCTGGGTGCGGGCAATGTTGCCGGCCACGCGCAGCAAGGCGGCCTGCGTGCGGGCAAAGGGCAGCAGGTCGGGCAGGTAACTGCCGCGCCAGGCCGACCAGGCCAGGTGCTCGGACACCAGCGCCGGCTCAATGCGGTCGGCCAGTGCGGCCAGCCACGCCAGGTGGGCCGCATCAGGCGGTGCATCGGCCGCCAGCGAGAGCGACACGCCATGCAGCGACAGCGGATGCCGCGACCGGATGGCGTCGAGCCAGGCCAGTCTCGGGCCACCCGCCACGGCATAGTTTTCCGGATGCACTTCGAACCACAGCCCGGCGTCGTCGCAGGCCAGGGCCTCGTCGAAATGCGCGGGCTTCAGGCTCAGGCCGGCGCTCAGGCGGGCGGGGTTCATGGCGTGTGTCCTGACGGCGCTCAGGCCTTGATGGCGCTGAGTGAGCCCATGCCATTTGGCGTCTTGAACGTGGTGCAGGTACCGGCAGGCACTTGCTTCCAGGCATTGCCCTGGTAGTCCACTTTCGACGTGCCGGCGCAGGTGGTGCCAGGTCCGGCGGCGCAGTCGTTTTTGCCGGCAAGGGCAACGCCGAAACATTTTTCCATGGCCGGCTTGGCGTCCATGGGCTTGCTCTGGGCAATGGCGGCACCCGAGGCGAGCGCGGCAAGGGCAAGGGTGCTGAGTGCGATGGAACGGATGATCATGAGAGTAGCTCCGGTTAAAAACAAAGGGTTGAACAGGCAGGCAGCGCGGGTAGCACTGGTCTGCGGACCTGGCGGAAGGACTCCGCTACAGTCTGTCCAGTAGTTCGGCGCAATCCGGCAGCCGGTTACACGCCAGCGAATTATTTTTGAAAAATATTTTTTTTATCGACGCTGTAACCCAGAGCCTGCATGGACCGAATACAAGAAAGAGACCGCCGGTTCACCGACACCGAACTCCGGTTGCGCGGCCTGATGCTGCAAGGCCTGGACGGCGATGCGGCGGCCTACCACCAGTTCCTGAAAGCATTGACCGCGCACCTGCGGGCTTATTTCCGGAAGCGGCTGTTCCAGCGAACCGATGAAGTGGAAGATATCGTGCAAGACACCCTGATCGCGGTGCACAACCAGCGACACACCTACCGAACCGACCAGCCCCTGACCGCCTGGGTGCATGCGATGGCGCGCTACAAGCTGATCGACCTGCTGCGCGCCCGCGCCTCGGGCGAGTCGCTGAACGTTCCGCTGGACGACGAGCTGGAGCTGTTCGCCGCGTCCGACACCGAGGCCCGGGAGGCAAAAAAAGACTTGGGCACGCTGCTGGCCGGCCTGCCCGACCGGCAGCGCCTGCCGATCGTGCACGTCAAGCTCGAAGGCCTGTCCGTGGTCGAGGCGGCACAGCTGACCGGCATGTCGGAATCGGCCATCAAGATCGGCGTGCACCGGGGCCTGAAGGCGCTGGCCGCCAAAATCAGGGGAATTGCATGAAGACCGATGAACTTGTCAGCCTGCTGTCGGCCAGAGTCGCGCCGGTGCCGGCCCACGCCGTGGACCGGCGTTTTGCCATGGCCCTGGGCTGGGGCCTGGCGGGCGCGGTCCTGCTGCTGGTCGTCGCCCTGGGCATACGCCCCGACCTGGCCGAAGAGGCCGGCACGCTGATGTTCTGGCTCAAGCCGGGTTTTGCGGCCGGGTTGGCCCTGGCCGGCCTGGCCGCCAGCGAACGGCTGGCCCGTCCCGGCATGCGCCTGGGACGGGTCAATGCCGCGCTGGCCCTGCCGGTGCTGCTGCTGTGGCTGGTGGCCGCTTTGGTGCTGGTCAACGCCGAGCCGGCACAGCGCGCCGCGCTGGTTCTGGGCGACACCTGGAAGAGCTGCCCCTTCAACATTGCGCTGCTCTCGCTGCCCCTGTTCGCGTCCACCCTGTGGGCGTTCAAGGGCCTGGCCCCGACCCGCCTGGCGCTTGCCGGAGCCAGTGCCGGGCTGCTGGCGGGGGCACTGAGCGCGCTGGTGTATTCGCTGCACTGCCCGGAGTCGGCAGCGCCTTTTTTGGCGGTCTGGTACGTGCTGGGCATCGCGATTCCGACGGCGGCCGGCGCGCTGCTGGGGCCGCGTGTGCTGCGCTGGTAGGCGCGGTTGCTGACAGGCCGGCCGTCAGGTCAAGCGCTGTCTTGCCGTAACTTATCAGTTTGCCGAATGCAGTCCGTCTTACTCCCTCTCCCTCTGGGAGAGGGCTGGGGTGAGGGCTCACCGATGGCGATTTTTTGTGACCAATCCCACGCCCGCTGTCCCCTCTCTGCGCCTTCCTCCGGAGGGGGAAGGCGTCATGCGGACACGCGGCCATGTCTCACGGGCGATGGCAGGCAGTTACGTCTTGCCAACCAAATCAGCCTTCTGCGCCATACTGGCTTGCCTCTGTAGCTCCTCTTTTTATAGCAAAATTTGCCTGCTGTTTCAATCCAGCCGGATATTGCTGGCGCGAATCACCTTGGCCCATTTTTCGCGCTCAGCTTTGGCGTAGGCGGCCATCTGCGCCGGTGTGCTGGGAATCGCTTCCAGGCCCAGCGTCTGGAAGCGCGCCTTGACTTCGGTGGAGTCCAGCGCCGCCAGCAAAGCCTTGCTCAGTGTGGCCACCGCCTCGGGCGGCGTGGCGGCAGGCACCACCAGCCCTTGCCAGGCATAGGCTTCAAAGCCCTTCAGGCCCTGTTCGGCCAGCGTGGGCAAGGTGTTGAAGGTGGCAATGCGCTTCGGGCTGGCCACGCCAATGGCCACCAGACGGCCGGACTGGATGTGCTGGTAGCCGCTGGCGGTGTCGACGAACATCATCGGCACCTGGCCGCCGATCACGTCTTGCACCGCCGGGGCCGCCCCCCGGTAGCCCACATGCACCATCTTGAGCCCGCTGCGTTCGCGGAACAATTCGGTCGCCAGGTGGTGCGGGCTGCCCGCACCAGGCGTCGCGTAGTTCACGCCCGTCGGCTGCTGCTTCGCCCAGGCCATGAACTCGGTCAGGTTCTTGGCCGGCACACTGGGGTTGACCACCAGGATCAGCGGGAAGCGTGCCATCAGGCCGACCGGCGTGAAGTCTTTTTCGACGTTGTAGCTGAGCCTGGAATACAGCGCCGGGTTGGCCGCCATGGTGGCCGTGTCGCCGGTCAGCATGACATAGCCGTCGGGTTTCGCCTTGGCGGCATAGTCGGCGCCAATGTTGGTGGCCGCGCCCGGTTTGTTGTTGATGATGATGGGCTGGCCCAGCGTCTGGCTCATGGGCAGCGACAAAATGCGCGCCACCACGTCCGAGCCGCCGCCTGCCGGGTAGGGCACGACCCATTCGATGGACTTGTCGGGATAGGCCGCAGCCGCCGCCAGCGGCAAGGCGAGTGTGGCAACGCTGATCCAGCGGCGCAGGGTTTGGGGGCAGTGCATGGGAACTCCGGTGATGTCAGGTCATGAAAATCTGCACCGGTTCAGCGAAGAATCTGCGGCACCGGGCAGACAAGGCACGCCGATGATAGAAAAATATGGTTGCGCACACAACTGGGGTATGTACCCACCCGAAAGCAGCTTTCAGCCGGGCAATGGCTGCATGGCACACGGCTCAGGCATCCGCGTCGCCGGCACCCTCGCCCGCCAGCCGCGCATGGGCGACCAGCCGGTCAAGCAGATGATCAAGTTGCGCGCGCTCTGCGGCATTCAGGCAGGAAACGATCTCGTCATTGCGGCGACCGATGACGCCCATCAGCCGCTCGCACACCGCCTCGCCTGCGGGCGCCAGCGTCAGCACCACGCCGCGCCCGTCGGTGGCGCTGGCCTGCTTCAACACCAGGCCTTGGTCAACCAGCGACTGGGCGGCGCGGCTGGCCTGGCCCTTGTCCAGGTTGGCGCGGTAGGCCAGGTCCTTGACCGACAGCGGCGTGAAACTCCCGATGGCCGACAGGCAGCGCCCTTCGCTCAAGGCAATGCCGGCATCGCTGAGGTAAGCACCCTGGGTGAGCCGGTCGGTGAGCTTGGACAGTGTGTGCAGCCGGTGGGTGAACATGCGTTCAAGAGAAACCGGGTCAGGTGGGGAGGACATTGCAGCGCCAGGGTTCGAAAAGTTGTTACCGAATCACTATACGTGACGCCACCGGATTGGTGCAGTGCCAGCCCTTGGCGCCGCTTGACGACCCGCTGAAGGCACAGCAGCACGCGGCAGGGTTGGGATCCGCGTCAGGGTAACTACTGACGCCGATGTTGTTGAAACCTCCAATAATGGTTGTGTACGCAACCACTTAGCCCTTTCAGCGCACCGAAGCCCCCTGCATGCACCACCCCACCTCCCTAGCCCGTCCGTCGATTTATTACCGCTACCAGGTGTTCAAACCCTGGCTGCCTTCGGCACATGCGGCGCAGGCCCGCCAGCAGGTGGTGATCGCCGGCGCCGGCCCGGCGGGCCTGGTGACGGCGCTGGAACTGGCCCGCCTGGGCGTGCCCAGCGTGGTGCTGTCGCCGGAGTTGCAGGTCTCGCAAGGCAGCCGCGCCATCGTGTTCACCCGCCGCTCGATGGAAATCTTGCAGCAGGTCGGCGTGGCCGGCCGCATGACTGCGGGCGGCCTGCCCTGGCGCTTTGGCAATTCCTACTACCGGGGCCAGCGCGTGTTCCGCATGGAAGCGCCGCACGACGCAGACGACCGCTTCTTTCCGATGCTCAATATCCAGCAGCAATACCTGGAGGAATACCTGATCGACGCCTGCCAGGCCAGCCCGCTGATCGACCTTCGCTGGGGCAACAAAGTGGTCGGTGTGACGCAGGCGCCCGGTCTGGCCTGCGTGACCATCGACACGCCCGAAGGCCCGTACACGTTGGAGACCGACTGGCTGGTGGCCGCCGACGGGGGCCGCTCTGACATCCGTGCCGCCCTGAAGCTGCAGATGGAAGGCGCGTCGTACGAGGGCCTGTTTGTCATCGCCGACATCCGGGTCGATCTGCCGCTGCCGACCGAGCGACTGGCTTATTTCGACCCTGAATGGAACCCCGGCAACACCATCCTGATGCACCGCGAGCCGCACGGCATCTGGCGCGTGGACTACCAGCTGCCGCCCGGCGAGACGCCCGAGCAGGCGCTCCGGCCGGCATCGCTCAAGACGCGCATCGACGCACAGCTGGCCATGATCGGCCACGCCGGCGCGCCGTGGGAGATGGACTGGAACTCGGTCTATTCGGCGCGCACGCTGACATTGCCCGACTATGTGCAGGGCCGCGTGGTCTTCACCGGCGACGCGGCGCACCTGCTGCCGATCTTCGGCGTGCGCGGCGCCAACACGGCGTTCCAGGACGCGCAATCGCTGGCCTGGCACCTGGCCTTTGTCGTGCAGGGTCTGGCGGGCGACAAGCTGCTGGCCAACCACAGCGCCGAGCGCGTCGGCGCGGCGCGCGAGATCATCGACGAGGCGGGCAAAAGCACGCGCTTCATGGCGCCGCCCAGCCGGGGCTTCCGGCTGCTGCGCGATGCGGTGCTGTCGCTGTCGCTGACCGAGGCATTCGTGCGGCCGCTTTATCACTGGCGCACCTCGCGCCCGCACGAGTACAGCGGCTCGGTGCTCAACAGCCAGGGCGACGACAACGCTTTGTTCAGTTCAGGACCAGCCCACGGCGCGCCGCCGCAAAACATCCGCCTGGCGCCCGACGACTTTTTGCTCGACCACCTGGGCGGCGGCTTTGACCTGCTGTACTTCACGCAGGCGGCAGCGGTTCCCGAGCCCTTACAACAAGTGATCGCGGCGACGCGCGCCCGGGGTGTGCCGCTGCGGGTGACGGCCGTGGGCGCCGCGCAGCCCGTGGACGGGGCGGACCTGACGCTGGCGGACGCCGACGGCCACTTTCGCCAGCGCTACGGCGTGCAGGCCAGCGGCGCCGCCTACCTGCTGCGGCCCGACCAGCATGTCTGCGCGCGCTGGCTGACGCTGGACGCCACGCGTCTGCAAGCCGCCTTCAACATCGCCCTGCCTCAGTGAACCGGAAAATTCCATGACTGCCAACAAAAACGCCCTGCCCCTTGCCGGCCTGGAAACCGTGTACGACACCCTGGCCAGCGCCATCGACAAGGCCGGCCCCGGCAAGGCCGAACTGTTTTTGGTAAAACTGGCCCTGCTCCATGCCAACGCGCTGGCCGATGCCCGGCTGTTTGAAACCCATGTCCAGGCCGCGCTTCGCGACCTGTGACGCCTGTGCAAGCCTGTCTCCACCTGACAACCCAACGTTTGAGGTCACCATGAACATCCAGAAAATCCATCACGTCGCCTACCGCTGCAAGGACGCCAAGCAAACCGTCGAGTGGTACGGCAAGTACCTGGACATGAAATTCATCCTGGCCATTGCCGAAAACGAGGTGCCCTCGACCAAGGCCCCCGACCCGTACATGCATGTCTTTCTCGATGCCGGCAACGGCAACGTGCTGGCTTTTTTCGAGCTGCCGACCCAGCCGCCGATGGGCCGCGACCCCAACACCCCCGAGTGGACGCAACACCTGGCGCTGCAGGTCGAATCGATGGAGGCCCTGATGGACGCCAAGGCCCGACTGGAGGCCGGCGGCATTGACGTGCTGGGGCCGACGGACCACACCATTTTCAAGTCGATCTATTTCTTTGACCCGAGCGGCCACCGGCTTGAGTTGTGCGCCAACACCGGCACGCCGAAGATGGCCCAAATGCTCGATGAGGCCAAGTGGGACATGCTCAACGAATGGGCGCTGACCAAGAAAGCGCCCCAGCATGCGCGCTGGATGCATGACGGCAGCATGGCCGCCGAAAGCTGAAGCATGAGCGCACTCAACGAAACCCACGACCCGGCGCTGCGCAGCTGGGTTGCGTCCGCCAACCTGACGGGCACCGACTTTCCGATCCAGAACCTGCCGTTCGCGGTCTTTCGCCGCCGGGGCAGCGCACAAGCCTTTCGCGGCGGCGTGGCCATCGGTGACCAGATCATGGACCTGGCGGCGCTGGCGGCAACCAGCGTGTTCAGCAGCGAGGCCGCTATGGCGGTGCAGGCCGGCGCGCAGGACAAGCTCAACGCACTGATGGCGCTGGGCGCTGGCGCCTGGCATGCCCTGCGCCTGGCGCTGTCACGCGCCCTGCGCGAGGGCGCGGCCGAACAGGCCATGCTGGACGCTTGTCTTGTGCCGCAGTCCGAAGCCGACTACGGCGTGCCGGCGCGCATTGGCGATTACACCGATTTTTATACCTCGGTGCACCACGCCACCAACATCGGCCGGCAGTTCCGCCCCGACAACCCGCTGCTGCCGAACTACAAATGGGTGCCGATCGGCTACCACGGCCGGGCTTCGAGCATCGGCGTGTCCGGGCAAAGCTTTCACCGTCCCGTGGGCCAGACCCTGCCGCCCGGCGCCACGCAGCCGGTCTTCGGCGCCAGCCAGCGGCTGGACATCGAACTCGAACTCGGTATTTTTCTCGGCACCGGCAATGCGCTGGGCGAGCCGGTTCCCATCACGCAGGCCGAGGGCCATGTGTTTGGCCTGTGTCTGCTCAACGACTGGTCGGCGCGCGACCTGCAGGCCTGGGAATACCAGCCGCTGGGCCCCTTCCTGTCAAAAAACTTCGCCACCACGATCTCGCCGTGGATCGTGACGCTCGAAGCGCTGGCGCCTTACCGCCTTCCCTTCCTGCGCCCCGAAGCAGACCCGCAGCCCCTGCCTTATCTGGACTCCGAGGCGAATCGCCAGCAAGGCGCGCTTGACATCCAGCTGCAGGTCGGCCTGCTGACGCCCACCATGCGCGACGCCGGCCAGGGCGACGCCACGATCTGCCGCACCAGTTACCGCCATGCCTACTGGACGGTGGCGCAGCTGGTGACGCACCACACGGTCAACGGCTGCAACCTGCGGCCCGGCGACCTGTTCGGCAGCGGCACGCTGTCGGGCCCGACGCTGGACCAGGCCGGCGCGCTGATCGAGCTGACCACCGGCGGCAAGCACCCGCTTGAGCTGCCCAATGGCGAAAGCCGCACCTACCTGGAAGACGGCGACGCCGTGGTGATTCGCGGCTGGTGCGAAAAAGCCGGCGCCGCACGCATCGGCTTTGGCGAATGCCGGGGAACCGTGCTGCCCGCGCGCAGCTGAACAGCGCCAGGATGCGGCCGGCATCGCGTGGCCGGCCGCATCCGCAAACCGCCCTTCTCCTCGCCAGGCTTGCCAACTGGCCTGTTAACGGGTCAAATCTGGTTATGGCGCACGTCCAGCTTTCACCTATTGCTCTCTTTTTTATAGTGACCAACCTGCCCCACGCGGAAACCCGCCCATGACGCCCTCCCGCATCAGACGCCTGGCCTGCACCACCTGCCTGCGCCCGCAAAGCGCCTGCATCTGCTGCTGGGTGACCCCTGTCGAGCAGGCGGTCGAGGTGCTGATCCTGCAGCATCCGCTGGAGGTAGACAACCCCAAGGGCAGTGCGCGCCTGCTGCACCTGAGCCTGCCGCGCAGCCGGCTGGTGACCGGCGAGGTGTTCGACCTGCCGGCACTGCTGGCCGACCTGCCAGGCACCCGGAACGCGTCAGGCAGCCCGAAGCACAACCTCCTGCTGTACCCGCAGACGCCGCAAAACCAGCCGCCAGGAATCGCACCCCTAGAGCTTGCGCCGGGCGCCGTGGACGATCCTGCCCGGCTGCGGCTGGTCGTTCTGGACGGCACCTGGCGCAAAAGCCGCAAGATGCTTTACAGCAACCCGCTGCTGCAACAGCTCCCGCGCCTGACGCTGCAGGACGTGGGGGCTTCGCACTACCTGATCCGCAAGGCGCACCGTCCCGACCAGCTTTCGACCCTGGAAGCGACCTGCGCCGCGCTGGCCCAGTTGCACGGCGACGCTGGACTGCTCCAGCCATTGCTTGGCGCTTTCAATAACTTTGTAACCCAGCATATGGGCTACCGAACCCTGCGCAGCACCGGCAGCAACCATATACCGAACAATTGAAGGAATCAGGGATTTGTGCATTCCTGTAAAGTTTTTATTGCTATTTTTTCAATAGCACATTGCGCCAATCCTTGGCGACCTGAATCTGGCAGCCAAGGGCTAAAAACCGGTCCTGGAGCGCCTGCCGGTGGCAACTGCTGCATGACGGGTTTTCGCCGGGTCCGGGTGACTTTTTTTTCCAAAACCGGCTTTGATCAGGCAGTACTGCGACGACGAAAGTCAACCGTTTGATGCACGCCGCATGATTCCGTTTCAAATCAATTCTGGAATACATGCGAAGCCGGAGAACAATCTTCAAGGGTCTAGGCAAAACAATGCCTTGTGAAATTGATCCGGAAATGGAATGGCGCCGCTTGGTGTCACGGATTCAGGCAGCGGGTGCAAATTTACCCCCCCTTAAAAGGTTATTTTTACGTTTGTCAATAGTCCATTTGTGAGAAATTATTAGTCCGTTCATGAGATTGACGACTTTTACTGTTTTCGCAAACACTTAAGCCAATCAACAAATCTTCACGATTTAGCAAAAACGTAATGCACCGACTCGAAATTCCACGCAATCCATTGAACGGACTGGACACGGCAACGACATGCCTGGCATGTACCCGGACCATTCTGTAACTTTTCGGAAACTGTCCATGAACACTAAAAAAATGAAACCAAGCATTGTTTTCCTGGTGATGTCGGCAGTTGGCAATCCAGAAACAGTCGACCAACTGGCGCATTCACTGGCGCCCCATACGGTGCTGGTGCATCATGATTTTTCCCAGACGCCGGACTTTGTGCTGACCGCACCGAATGCCCGGTTTGTCCCGGACCCCAAGCGCACCGGCTGGGCTTTCTTCGGATTTGTCGACGGGATTTTCCATTCGATGAAGTACGCACTGGCCAACCTGGAGTTTGACTACCTGCAATTGCTCAGTCCGAGTTGCCTGCCGATCAAACCGGTTGAAGCCTTCGAGGCGCACATCTCCGGGCGCGAGGAAGCCCATTTCGACTGCATTGACCTGTTTGCCGACCAGGATGCGCTGATGTCGGTCGGCTACAGGGCCCTGACGCCTGAAAAATCATTCCGCCACCGGGTCGTGCGGCGTCTGGGCGATGCCTACTTTGGCACGGCGAGCGGCAGGCGCGACGAGGCCGGCATCTGGCTGCACAGCGGCGGGAAAAAAAGCATTCTCGCCATGGTTGCGCTGGTCATGTTCAAGGCGCTCAGCCGGCCATCGATCGGTCACCATATCTTCGACGAGAAATTCCGGCCGTATTACGGCTCGACCTGGTTCGGTGCCAGTCGCCACGTCGTGGCCGCCATGCTGGAAAAATTTCTGCATCCCGGCGTGCGCGACTATTTCAGCCAGCTGTGCATTGCCGACGAGTTCCTGATTCCGACGCTGTTGATGCATGTCGCGCCCGCCAAGGGCCCGATGAACCATTACATCCAGCGATTCGACCATGCGCACCCGGGAAGGATCGACGAAAAAGACATGCAGCAGCTCAAGTCCGCTACCGCCTTTTTTGCCCGCAAGTTTCCCGACGATCCGGCGGCGCCAATTCGCACCTGGGTGCTGGCCGAACTGGTTGGCAGCGGCTTGCCTGCGCAGAGCCCCGAAACGGCAGGCGCAAAGCAGCACGACAGCAGCGCTCTGGCGACGCCTGGCGCCACGGCGTCTGTCGGCCAGTCGGCAGATGGCAATTTTCTGGCCGGAATTTTTGGCCAGGGCAAGGTTGCGCAGTAGGGGCAAGCTGCCCCGTGCGCCTGGGACAACATCAACAACAGGGAAATCAACATGCAGGCAATGATTCTGGCCGGTGGACTGGGAACGCGCATCAGCGAGGAAAGCGCCGTTCGCCCCAAGCCGATGGTCGAGATTGGGGGCAGGCCGATCATCTGGCACATCATGAAGATGTACATGGCCCACGGCGTGAGCGACTTCGTGATCTGCTGCGGCTACAAAGGCCACCTGATCAAGCAGTTTTTCCGCGACTACGCCATGGACGGGGCGGACATCACCTTTGACATGCGAGACAGCACCACGACCATGCTGCGCACCTCGACCGAGCCGTGGAAGGTCACGCTGGTCGATACCGGGATGGACACGATGACCGGCGGGCGCATCCGGCGCGCGGCGCGCTACCTGAACGACGGACCGTTTTGCTGCACCTACGGCGACGGCGTCAGCGATGTGGACATCACCAAGCTGATGGCTTTTCACCGTGCGCAGGGCGTGCTGGCCACCGTCACGGCGGTGCAGCCACCTGGCCGTTTCGGCGCCTTCAACCTGCATGCCGACAACGCGCTGGTGCCGAGTTTCAAGGAAAAACCGGGCGGCGACGGGGCCTGGATCAACGGCGGCTTTTTTGTTCTCGACCGAACGGTGGTCGAACTGATCGAAGGCGACGACACCATCTGGGAGCGCGGCCCCATGGAACACCTGGCTGCCCACAACCAGATGGCCGCCTTTCGCCACGAAGGCTTCTGGCAGCCGATGGACACGCTGCGCGACAAGCAAACGCTCGAATCCCTGTGGGCTGCGGACAAGGCGCCCTGGAAAACCTGGTGAGCGCAGGCGCCCGATTTTTTTA
Source organism: Polaromonas sp. CG_9.11 (assembly GCF_015752225.1). NCBI lineage: Bacteria > Pseudomonadati > Pseudomonadota > Betaproteobacteria > Burkholderiales > Comamonadaceae > Polaromonas > Polaromonas sp. CG_9.11. The sequence continues at coordinate 29,645 of NZ_JADOVE010000018.1, read as the reverse complement.
CACTCGTTTTTTCAAGGTAACCCCATGATTTTCACAAAAACGGCGCTGCCTGGCGCGACCATCGTCGACATGGAACGGCGCGAGGATGCACGCGGCTATTTCGGCCGCACCTACTGCGAGCACGAGTTCGAGGCCCACGGACTGCCGACCCGGATGGTGCAGACCAACATGTCGCTGACACGCCGGACGGGTACGCTGCGCGGCATGCATTACCAGCTGGCGCCGAATGCCGAGGACAAGCTGGTGCGCTGCGTGCAGGGCGCGATCTGGGACGCGATTGTCGATATCCGCCCCGAGTCGCCCACCTACTGCCAGTGGATCGGCGTGGAGTTGAGCGAAGCCAACGGCCGCATGCTGCTGGTGCCCAAGGGCTTTGCCCACGGTTTTGTCACACTGACGGACGATGCGGCCGTCACCTACCAGGTGTCTGCCTTCTACACGCCGCAGGCCGAACGCGGCGCCCGCCATGACGACCCGGCCTTCGGCATCGCCTGGCCGGTGCCGGTGATCGACATGTCCGACAAGGACCGCAACTGGCCCGCTTTCGTGGCCGAAGGAGTCGCAGCATGATCATCATTGACACCGCCCTGCAGCAGCGGGCACGCGAAGGACGGCCGATCCGCGTCGGATTGGTCGGCGCCGGATTCATGGCGCGCGGCGTGGCGCTGCAAATTGCCCTGTCGGTGCCCGGCATGCGCGTGGCCGCGATTGCCAACCGCACACTGGAAGGCGCCCGGCGCGCTTACCGCGAGGCCGATGTTTCAGGCGTTCGCGTCGTCGAGACGGTCACGCAACTGGAGCGGGCCATCGAGTCCGGCGTGCCGGCCATCACCGAAGACGCGATGCTGCTGTGCCGTGCCGCCGGCATCGACGCGATCATCGAGGTCACCGGCACCATCGAGCATGCCGCGCGCGTGACACTCGAAGCCCTTGCCCACCGCAAGCATGTGGTGCTGATGAATGCAGAGATCGATGGCACCATCGGTCCTATTCTGAAGACCTATGCCGACCGCGCCGGCGTCGTGCTGACCACGGCCGACGGCGACCAGCCGGGCGTGATGATGAATTTGTACCGCTTTGTCAAAGGCATCGGCATCAAGCCGGTGATGTGCGGCAACATCAAAGGGCTGCACGACCCCTACCGCAACCCGACGACGCAAGAAGGCTTTGCCCGGCAGTGGGGGCAGAACCCGGCCATGGTCACGTCGTTTGCCGACGGCACCAAAATCTCGTTTGAGAACGCCATCGTCGCCAACGGCACCGGCATGCGGGTTGGCCAGCGCGGCATGTACGGCCCCACCGTGCCGGCCAACACACCCATCCAGGAGGTCGCGGAGCGCTACCCGCTGGAAGCCATGCTTGATGGCCCGGGCATCGTCGACTATGTCGTGGGCGCCATGCCCGGCCCCGGCGTGTTCGTCCTGGGCACGCACGACCATCCGCAGCAAAAGCACTACCTGTCGCTCTACAAGCTCGGCAACGGACCGCTTTACTGCTTCTACACGCCCTACCACCTGTGCCATTTCGAGGTGCCCAACACCGTCGCGCGGGCCGTGCTGTTCCAGGACGCGGCCCTCTCACCGCTGGGTGCGCCCTGTGTCGAAGTGCTGGCCACAGCCAAGATCGACCTGAAGGCGGGCGCCTGCATCGATGGCCTGGGCGGCTACATGACCTACGGCCTGGCTGAAAACGCCGACACCGCCCGGTCGCAAAACCTGCTGCCCATCGGCCTGGCCGAAGGCTGCACCCTGAAGCGCGACGTGCCCAAGGACGCACTGCTCACCTTTGACGATATCGAACTGCCGCAGAACCGGCTGTGCGACCAGCTCTGGCGTGAACAGATGGCGCGCTTCTTCCCCGAACATTCACCCACCCCATCAGGAGAAAACACATGAAACTGCTCGTCACTGGTGTCGAAGGCTATATCGGCTGCCTGCTTGCCCCTTTCCTCCAGGCGCGCGGCCATGAAATCGTCGGTCTGGACACCGGCTACTACCGCGACGGCTGGCTGTTCAGCGACAGCCGGCTGGTGCCGGGGTTTCCGCGCACCATCAACCGCGACATCCGCAACATCCAGGCAGAAGACCTTCAGGGCATTGACGCAGTGGTGCACCTGGCCGAACTGTCCAATGATCCGCTGGGCGAGAACGTTCCGGAACTCACCTTCCAGATCAACCACCAGGCCTCGGTGCGGCTGGCCGAACTCGCCAAGGCGGCGGGCGCCAAGCGCTTTGTCTACACCTCGTCCTGCAGCGTCTACGGCGTGTCCACCGGCGACGAGCCGATGACCGAGCTGTCGCCGACCAATCCGCAGACGGCGTATGCCAAGTGCAAGACGCTGGTCGAGCGCGACGTGATGGCGCTGGCATCGAGCGACTTCTCGCCAACCTTCCTGCGCAACGCCACGGCCTATGGCGCCTCGCCGCGCATGCGTTTTGACATCGTGCTGAACAACCTGTGCGGCATCGCCGCGACCACCGGCAAGATCGTCATGACCAGCGACGGCACGCCGTGGCGTCCCCTGGTGCATGTGCTCGACATCTGCCAGGCCGTGGCCAGCGCCCTGGAAGCGCCGCAGGATGCGATCCACAACGAGATCTTCAACGTCGGCCATGACGAAGACAACTACCAGGTCCGCGAAATCGCCCAGATCGTGGCCAATACCTATCCCGGCTGCGAACTGACGTTTGGCCAGGCGGGCGGCGACAACCGCAGCTACCGTGTCAGCTTTGCCAAGATCCATGAAAAGCTGCACGGTTTTCAGTGTGCCTGGGACGCACGCAAGGGCGCACAGCAATTGCATGATGTGTACGAGCGCATCGGCATCGATGCCGCCACCTTCAGTGCGCGGCCCTTCACCCGGCTCAAGCAGCTCAAGTACCTGAGCGCGACAGGACAGATCGACGACCAATTCTTCTGGAAATACTGAAACCGAGAGCTTGTCTGGTGACTGCTTGCCGGGGGGTAAACAGCCTGTTCATCGATTTGAACTGGCTGACGTTGCTGGATCAGCAGAAAATTTTCAGTGCAGAAATCCAGCACAAGGCATTTCAAATTGATACAACAAACACGCTGATACAGGCCAGTTTCCTTGCGTCAACACCAGTCGCCGTGGTGTGGCAAGAAAACAGTTTGCCGCATGGACCTGGCGATGGATTCAGCCCATTGCTGCGGTCAGCCAGCCGCGAAGGCTGTTGATGAAGGCCCAGCCCTGCACGCGCGGCAGGTCGTCCATCCGCACCACCGACTCGACCAGCCGGCCCCCTTGCAGCGCCAGCGCCCGGCCCACGCCCGGCAGCAGCCCGCAGGCCAGCGGCGGCGTGACCCAGCGGCCATCGAGCAGCATCGCCACATTGCCGCGGGTGCATTCGGTGATCTCGCGCCGGTCATTGAACAGCACGGTGTCAAAAATACCTGGCCCGGTGGGCGTGAAGGCATTGTAGTGCGCGCGCCGCGTGGTCTTGAAGCGCACGAACTCGCCCTGCGCCTCTTCGAGCGGGCGCGCCGCCAGTTGCAGCCGCACCCAGGCGGGCGAGGCGTCCATCGCAAAGGTTTCGGCGCGTGGCCGGCCCTGCGCATCGAGCAGCAGGCGCACACGCCACAGGCCGTGCGGATGCGCCTGGGCCCGCGCATTCAGGGCATCGTGCACGCTCGCCATGTCCAACGCATAGCCGAAATGGGCGGCGGCAGCGGCCAGGCGCTGCAGGTGCGCATCGGCATGGCGCAACTGGCCATCCTCCAGCGCCAGGGTTTCCAGCAGGTCAAAGGGCTCGCTGGCGCGCTCCAGAAATTTGCGCTTGTCGCGCCATTCCTGCCATTCGGCCTCCGGCAGCGCGCCCGAGGTAATGCCGCTGCCAATGCCGCAGCGCAGCCCGCCTGCCTGGACGGTGACGGTGCGAATCGGCACGTTGAAAGTGGCCCGGACGCCCTGTCCCGGCGTGCCAGTTTCCTTCGGCCGCACGATGCCCATCGCGCCGCAGTACACGCCGCGCGGCCCGGCTTCCAGCGCGCGGATCATCTGCATGGCCCGCACCTTGGGCGCACCGGTCACCGAGCCGCAGGGAAACAGCGCGGCAAACACGTCGGCCAGCGACGTGCCGGCGCGGGTGCGGGCGCGCACGTCGGAGGTCATCTGCCAGACGCTGGGCAGCGCCTCGGTATGGAACAGTGCCGGCACCTGCACGCTGAAGGGCTCGGCAATGCGCGAAATGTCGTTGCGCAGCAAATCAACAATCATGACGTTCTCGGCGCGCTCCTTGGGCGATGCGCGCAGGGCGGCGGCCTGGGCGGCATCGTCGTCTGGCGTGACGCCGCGCGCGGCCGTGCCCTTCATCGGCCGCGCCAGGATCTGGCCGTCCTGCCAGTCGAAAAACAGCTCGGGCGACACCGACAGCAGCTGTTCATCGCCGGTGTCGATGAAGGCTGCGTAGCCGCCCGGCTGGGCGCGCTGCAGGGCGGCGAACAGGGCGTGCGCCGCGCCCGCTTCAGGCTCGCCAGCCCATGTGCCCAGCAGCGGCGCGGTCAGGTTGACCTGGTACAGCTCGCCGTCCGTGATGGCCTGCTGGATGTGCGCCACGGACGCGTCAAAGGCCGGGCGCAGGCAGGTGTCAGTCCATTCGACACGGGCGGCTGCGGTGCTGTCATCTTCCGGCCAGGGCAAGGCCGCGTCATGCACGGCAAACCAGGCCAGCGGGCCGTCGGCGGCATGCACGGCCAGTGCGGCGTCAAAAGCCGGGGCGGCTTCGTAGCGCACATAGCCGATGCACCACGCGCCCTGCCCGGCGGCGGCCTGCACGGCATCGAGCACGGCGCGCACCTCATGCGGCGCATGCGCCGCCAGCACGGTGCGCGGCGTGCCAAAGGCATGGCGCAGGCGCGGCGCGGCGCTGTCCTGCGGGCAGGAAAAGTCAATGCGGGCAGAAATATGTGTCAAATCAGCCTTCTGCGCTTGCTGGTATTGCGCAAGCAGCTATTAAAAAAGTAGCAGTTCAAGTTCCATCACCGCTGGCCCTCACCCCAGCCCTCTCCCACCGGGAGAGGGAGTAAAACCAGGAGGAAAAGGAGAAAATCGGACGGCCAGAAGCCACCCAAGCCTCAGGCCGCGCCGATATTCGGCACCAGCCCGGCGGTGGGCTGACCGTTTTTGAGCGCGGCCGTGAAGGCCAGCATGCGGTCAATCGGCAGGCGCGCGCGCAGGCCCAGCGCCGGGTCGATGTGGACTTCGTTGGCGCCGGTTTCCAGCACCTGCGCCAGCCCGGCCAGCCCGTTCATCGCCATCCACGGGCAATGTGCGCAGCTCTTGCAGGTGGCGCTGTTGCCGGCTGTCGGCGCTTCAATGAAGATTTTTCCGGGGTTCAGCGTGCGCAGCTTGTGCATCATGCCGTTGTCGGTGGCGACGATGAATTCGGGCGCATCCATCTCGTGCGCGGCCTTCAGGATGCCCGAAGTCGAGCCAACCGCATCGGCCAGCGCCACCACATCCACCGGCGATTCCGGATGCACCAGCACCCTGGCCAGCGGGTGCGCTTTCATCAGCGCCTGCAGCTCGAACGCCTTGAACTCGTCATGCACGATGCACGCGCCGTTCCACATCACCATGTCGGCGCCGGTTTCCCGCTGGATGTAGCCGCCCAGGTGCCGGTCGGGCGCCCAGAGGATTTTCTGGCCTTGTTCCTTGAGGGCGCGCACGATGTCGAGTGCGCAGCTCGAAGTCACGACCCAGTCGGCGCGTGCCTTGACGGCCGCGCTGGTGTTGGCATAGACCACCACCGTGCGGTCGGGATGCGCGTCGCAGAACGCGCTGAATTCGTCAATCGGGCAGCCCAGGTCGAGCGAACAGGTGGCGTCCAGGTCGGGCATCAGCACACGCTTTTCGGGCGACAGGATTTTGGCGGTTTCGCCCATGAAACGCACGCCCGACACCACCAGCGTCTGCGCCGCATGTTCGCGGCCGAAGCGGGCCATTTCGAGCGAGTCGGACACGATGCCGCCGGTTTCCTCGGCCAGGTCCTGCAGGTCGGGGTGCACGTAATAGTGCGACACCATGACGGCGTTTTTGGCTTTCAGCAGGCTGCGGATGCGGTCTTTCAGCACCGCCCGCTCGGCCTGTGACGGCTCGACCGGCACGCGCGCCCAGGCGTGCTGGGTGGCGCAGCTGGCCGATTCGGGCAGCGGCTGCTCGTAGTCAACGTTGATCCGGGACATGGCGGAAGTGGGCATCACTCGCTCCCTTGCAGCGCATCCATGCGCATTGAAAAATCAACCGCCTGCACATCTTTGGTCAGCGTGCCAATGGAAATGCGGTCAACGCCGGTTTCTGCAAGGGCGCGCAGGCTGCTCAGCGTGACGCCACCCGAAATTTCCAGCATCGCCCGGCCGGCGTTGAGGCGCACCGCCTCTTTCAGGGTGGGCAGGTCCATGTTGTCGAGCAGCACCATGTGGGCGCCGGCGTCCAGCGCCTGGACCAGCTGGTCCAGGTTTTCCACCTCGATCTCGACAAAGTCGGCTTGCGCGGCCATCAGCGCGGCCTGCTGCATCACCTGCGCAATGCCGCCGGCCGCCGCGATATGGTTTTCCTTGATCAGCACGGCGTCGTACAGACCGATCCGGTGGTTGGTGCCGCCGCCAGCCAGCACCGCGTATTTTTGCGCCAGGCGCAGGCCGGGCAGCGTCTTGCGGGTATCGACGATGCGCGCTTTGGTTCCCGCCACCTGGGTGACATAGGTCGCGGTCTTGGTGGCCACCGCGCTTAACAGCTGCAAAAAGTTCAGTGCCGTGCGTTCGGCCGACAGCAGCGCGCGCGCCTGGCCACGCATTTCCACCACCACCTGGTTGGGCGCGCAGCGTTCGCCATCGCGCACCTGCCAGACGATGCGGGCCTGCGGGTCCAGCTGCCGGATGGCAGCCTCGAACCAGGCCGTGCCGCACAGCACCGCGCTTTCGCGCGCCAGCACCCGGGCATGCCCCTGGCGGGCCGGATCAATCAGCGCCGCCGTCAAATCGCCGCTGCCGATATCTTCGGCCAGCGCCCGCACCACATCGGCCGCGGCCAGCGTGGCCACCGAATCGGCATTGAAATCAAAAGACTTTGTCATAAATAATGGGGGTAAAACTCGCACCCGAGAGCGCACTTATATAATTAATAATTAAAAAACTCTTGGCCACCAGTCCAAATGGTACCGCTCCATGACAAGGCGCTCTCGGGATGGTGGATTGCCAACATGCTTGCGTCGCCTTGCGTTACCTTGGGGCCGCTGGCTTCAACCCACATTCCACCATGTTCAGAACCCTGCTCAAATCGAAAATCCACCGCGCCGCCGTGACCCACTGCGAGCTCAATTACGAAGGCTCCTGCGCCATCGACGAAGACCTGCTGGACGCCGCCAATCTGCGCGAAAACGAGCAGGTCCACATCTGGAACATCAACAACGGCGAGCGTTTCATCACCTACGCGATCCGCGCCGAACGCGGCAGCCGCATCATCTCGGTCAACGGTTCGGCGGCACGCCGCGCAGCCGTCGGCGACCTGGTCATCATTGCCGCCTTTGCCCAGGTCGAGGAGCAAGAAGTCGCCGGGTTCAGCCCGAAGCTGGTGTTCGTCAACCCCGACAACCGCATTCAGGAAGAGCGCTCGACCATTGCGGTGCAGATGGCCTGACTCAAATGCCCACTTTGACGCCTTCGATGGACAACGCCTCGATGATCCAGCGCAGCCTGCGCCATGTGTGGCACCCGTGCACGCAAATGAAGCTGCACGAAACGCAGCCCCCGGTGCCAATTGCCCGGGCCGAAGGCGTCTGGCTGTATGACCTGGAAGGCCGGCGCTACCTGGACGGCATCAGTTCCTGGTGGGTCAACCTGTTTGGCCACGGCCATCCGCACATCAAGGCGGCGCTTGTGGACCAGCTGGACCGGCTCGACCATGTGATGCTGGCCGGTTTCACGCACCCGCCGGTGGTCGAACTGTCGGAGCGGCTGGGCGCGCTGACCGGCCTGGGCCATGCGTTTTATGGCAGCGACGGCGCCAGCGCCACCGAAATTGCCCTGAAGATGAGCGCGCATTACTGGCGCAACACCGGCCGGCCTGAAAAATGCCGTTTCATTGGCCTGGCCGGCGGCTATCACGGCGAAACCGTGGGCGCGCTGGCGGTGACCGACATCGCGATTTTCCGCGAAGCCTATGCGCCTTTGGTGCGGCTGGCCGCTACCGTGCCCAGCCCCGATGCGCGCGCTGCCCTGCCCGGTGAAACGCCTGCCGACGCAGCCCGGCGCGCGGCGGCAGGTCTGAAGGACTGGCTGGCACAGCACCATACCGAGACCGCCGCGCTGATCCTGGAGCCGATGGTGCAGTGCGCCGCCGGCATGGCAATGCATGACGCGGCCTACCTGCGCGAAGCGCGCGCCCTGTGCGACCGCTACGAGGTGCACCTGATTGCCGACGAAATTGCCACCGGTTTTGGCCGCACCGGGACGATGTTCGCGCACCAGCAGGCGGGCATCCGGCCCGACTTCATCTGCCTGTCCAAGGGCCTGACCGGCGGCACGCTGCCGCTGTCGGCGGTGCTGACCACCGACACGGTGTACGACGCGTTTTACGACGACGACATGGCCCGGGGTTTTCTGCATTCCCACTCCTACACCGGCAACCCGCTGGCCTGCCGCGCCGCGCTGGCGACGCTCGAATTGTTTGACCAGACCGATGTGCTGGCCCAAAACGTCGAATTGGCCTTGCAGCTGGACCAGGCTTTCGCACCGCTGACGCACCATCCGTCGGTCAGCAATGCCCGCCGGCTGGGCATGATCTGGGCCTGGGACATTGACGAAGGCTTTGACGGCGCACCCCCGCAGCCCAAGTTTGCCAACCGCTACGCACAGCAGGCCATGGCGCAAGGCGTGGTGCTGCGCCCCATCGGCAACACCATTTACGCCATGCCGCCTTATGTGCTGGATGTGCAAACGATGGCGCATCTGGCGAACGGCGCCCTGGCGGCCCTGCAAGCCACGCTGGCCGATAAAGGCGATACCCCTTGAAAACCCTCTCCCTATTTGTCACCGGCACCGACACCGGCGTCGGCAAAACGCGGGTCAGCGCCGCCCTGCTGCAGGCTTTGTCAGCCCATCATGTACGGGTCGTGGGCATGAAGCCGGTGGCGGCGGGCACCGAGCGCATCAACGGCGTGATGAGCAATGAGGACGTGGTCGCCCTGCGCGCCGCATCCACCTGCGCCGTGCCGCCCGAACTCGACAACCCGGTGCTGCTGCCCGACCCGGTGTCGCCGCACATCGCCGCCGCGCGCGCGGGCGTAAAAATTGACATCGCCCACCTGGTCGCCTGCCACCGCGCGTTGGAGACGCTGGCCGACGCCGTGGTGGTCGAAGGCGCGGGCGGTTTTCTGGTGCCGCTGTCAGACCTTGAGACCGGCGCCGACCTGGCGCAGGCGCTGGCCCTGCCGGTGGTGCTGGTGGTCGGCCTGCGGCTGGGCTGCCTGAACCATGCGCTGCTCACGCAGGAGGCCATCCGGGCACGCGGCTTGACGCTGGCCGGCTGGGTCGCCAACCATGTCGATCCGGCCATGCTGGCGCAGCAGGACAACCTTGCCTTCCTGCGGCAGGCAATCCAGGCGCCGCTGCTGGCAACCATTCCTTACCAGTCCGTGCTGGATGCGCGCGCGCTGACGTTCAATCTTCCACTGGAATGGCAATGACCCGATGACACATTCCTGGCTTGACGAAGTCCCGGCCCGCATCGCCGAACTGGACCCAAACCATCTGCGCCGCCAGCGCCGTGTGGTCACGCCCGAAAGCGGCGCCCGCCTGCGCGTGGACGGACACAGCATGCTGGCGTTTTGCAGCAACGACTACCTTGGCCTGGCCACGCACCCGGCACTGGTGCAGGCCGCCTGCGACGCCGCCCAGGCCTATGGCGTGGGCTCGGGCGGCTCGCCGCTGGTCAGCGGCCACAGCGCGGCCAATGCGGCGCTGGAGCAGGAACTGGCCGCCTTCGTGGGGCTGGAGCGGGCGCTGTATTTTTATGCCGGTTATGCCACCAACACCGGCATCATTCCGGCGCTGGTGGGCGCCGGCGACGCGATTTTTTCGGATGCGCTCAACCATGCCTGCCTGATTGACGGCGCCCGGCTGTCGCGCGCGCAGATCCACCGCTATGCGCATGCCGACCTCGCCGCGCTGGCGCGTGAACTGGCGCAAAGCAGCGCCCGGCGCAAGCTGGTCATCAGCGATGCGGTGTTCAGCATGGACGGCGACAGCGCCGACATCACCGCCCTGCTGGCGCTGTGCGAACAGCACGATGCGCTGCTGCTGCTCGACGATGCCCACGGTTTCGGCGTGCTCGGCCCGCAGGGCCGGGGCAGCCTGGCCGCCGCCGGCCTCATTGGGCCGAAGGCTTCGCGCCGCGTGCTCTACATGGCGACGCTGGGCAAGGCCGCCGGCGTGGCCGGCGCCTTCGTCGCCGGCCATGACGCACTGGTCGAATGGCTGCTGCAGAAAACCCGCAGTTATATTTTTGCCACCGCCGCCCCGGCGCTGCTGGCCAGCGCCTTGCGCGCCAGCCTCCAGCTGATCGAGCACGAAGACTGGCGGCGCATCCATCTGCAACAGCTGATCACGCGCCTGCGCAACGGCCTCACAGCCGGCCTGCAGGGCAGCGACTGGCAGTTGTCCGACTCGCAAACCGCCATCCAGCCGCTGCTGATCGGCCGCAATGACGACGCGCTGGCCGCGATGGAAGGCCTGCGCCAGCGCGGCATCTGGGTACCGGCGATTCGCCCGCCCACCGTGCCCGAGGGAACGGCCCGCCTGCGCATTGCCCTGTCGGCCGCCCATACTGAAACTGATGTGGACCAGCTGATTGAAGCCCTGAGCAGCCTGGCAGCCTGTCGGGCTTAGGTCGTCGAAAGCGAAAATCGGCCCCAGCGAGGATAGTTTTTGACGATTTCACCTCCCAATATCTGGATATTGGGCAAGAAAGCGGGGAAAAATAGACCGCTGCGGTCGATTTGCAGCCGACGATTCCTAAGTCCGGCAGGCTGCCAGCCAAACCCTTGCACTGAAGCCGTGCCCAACACGGACTCAGCGAAATTCCGAAATCAATTTTTCACGAAGGAAAACAGACCATGAACACTGCCGCAGAACAGACCATCACCATCCACCGCCCCAGTGCCGCCGCAGCGCTGGCTCCCAAAACCGGCGCCGAACGCTGGAGCGTTGACGCCATCGAAGCGCTGTTCAACCTGCCGTTTCCCGAGCTGATGCACCAGGCGCAAACCGTGCACCGCGCGCATTTCGACCCCACCCGGGTTGAATTCGCCACGCTGCTGTCGGTCAAGACCGGCGGCTGCGCCGAAGACTGCGGCTACTGCCCGCAGGCCGCCCGCTACGACACCGGCGTCGAAGCCAGCAAGCTGATGGAGCCGGCCGAAGTGCTGGCCGCCGCCAAGCTGGCGCAAGCCGCTGGCGCCACGCGCTTTTGCATGGGCGCGGCCTGGCGCTCGCCCAAGGAGCGCGACATTGAAAAAGTCGCCGAGCTGATCCGCACCGTCAAGGCGCTGGGGCTGGAAACCTGCGCGACGCTGGGCATGCTTGAAGACGGTCAGGCGCAAACCCTGCAAAGCGCCGGGCTCGATTACTACAACCACAACCTGGACAGCGCGCCTGATTTCTACGGCGACATCATCACCACCCGGAACTACCAGGACCGGCTCGACACGCTGGCGCGGGTGCGCAGCGCCGGTGTGAAAGTCTGCTGCGGCGGCATCGTCGGCATGGGCGAAACCCGCCGCCAGCGTGCCGGCCTGGTGGCCGAGCTGGCCAACCTCACGCCCTACCCCGAATCCGTGCCGATCAACAACCTGGTCAAGGTCGAAGGCACGCCGCTGGCCGACCAGGCCGACCTGGACCCGTTCGAGTTTGTCCGCACCATTGCCGTCGCGCGCATCACCATGCCGACGGCGCGGGTGCGCCTGTCGGCTGGCCGCCAGCAGATGGGCGATGCGGTGCAGGCGCTGTGTTTCCTGGCCGGCGCCAACTCGATTTTTTACGGCGACAAGCTGCTGGTCACCGGCAATCCCGACACCGAGGCCGATGTGCAATTGCTGGCGCGTCTGGGCATGCGCCGTTCGGCCCCGCAAGCGGCCTGAGCTGAGCCACCGGATGGGCCTGCTTGCACTGGCTGCGGCCCGAACGGACCGCCCGCCAGCGGATTAAACTCCCGCTCATTCAGGAGAGTGCCCATGACCCCAGCCGATGCATCCACGACAACGTCCGCAGCGCCCGCAGCCACGCCCTATGGCACACTGCCGCCGGCCTCCACGCCCTCGGCGCGCAAGCCGCTCAGCCTGCCGCGCCTGCGCGAAATGCATGCCCAGGGCGACAAGATCACCATGCTGACCGCCTACGACGCCACCTTTGCCGCCGTGGCCGATGCCGCCGGCGTCGAATGCATCCTCGTCGGCGATTCGCTCGGCATGGTTTGCCAAGGGCTTTCAAGCACCGTCGGCGTCTCGCTGGAAACCATGCGCCACCACACCGAATGCGTGGCCAATGGCCTGCGACGAGCGCAAGGCGTGGCCTGGCTGATCGGCGACCTGCCCTTTGGCAGCTACCACGAATCGAAAGAGCAGGCGCTGCGCAGCGCCGTGGTGCTGATGCAGGCCGGCGCGCACATGGTCAAGTTAGAGGGCGGCGGCTGGACCACGGAAACCGTGCGCTTTCTGGTCGAACGCGGCATTCCGGTCTGCGCCCACCTGGGCCTGACGCCGCAAACCGTGCATGCGCTGGGCGGCTACCGCGTCCAGGGCAAGACCGAGGAATCAGCCGCGCAACTGCGCCGCGAAGCCGGCGCGTTGCAGGACGCGGGCGCGTCCATGCTGGTGCTGGAAATGGTGCCGGCGGCGCTGTCGCTAGAGGTCACGCAACTGCTGACGCACTGCCCGACCATTGGCATTGGCGCGGGCAACGGCACGTCGGGCCAAGTCTTGGTGCTGCACGACATGCTGGGCATGAACCTGGGCAAAATGGCCAAGTTTGTCCACAACTTCATGGACGGCGCACCCAGCGTGCGCGGCGCCATGGAGGCCTATGTGCGCGCCGTGAAAGACGGCAGCTTTCCGGTGAACGCCACCCACGCCTGGTAGCCGCGCGCCCTTTCACCCCAGTCCACCCGCCTCCATCCAGACCGGCCGCCCTCGGCCTTTTTCAGGGAACCCAAAAAATGCAGATCGTCCACACCATTGCACAACTGCGCCAGCAGTTGGGCGGCTTCAAGCGCCCGGCCTTTGTTCCCACCATGGGCAACCTGCATGAAGGGCATATCGCCCTGGTCCGGCAGGCCAGACCGCTGGGCGACGTGACCGTTTCCAGCATTTTTGTCAACCGCCTGCAGTTTGCGCCACACGAAGACTTTGACAGCTACCCTCGCACGCTCGATGCGGACGCCCGGCGGCTCGAAGCAGCCGGCTGCGACGTGCTGTTTGCCCCGCGTGAAAAAGACCTGTACCCCGAGCCGCAAACTTTCAAGGTGCATCCGGCCACCGACCTGAGCGACATGCTGGAAGGCCATTTCAGGCCCGGCTTTTTCATTGGCGTGAGCACCGTGGTGATGAAGCTGTTTTCCTGCGTCTTCGCCGGCGTGCCGGGCGGCGTCGCGGCCTTCGGCAAGAAGGATTACCAGCAGGTCATGGTGGTGCGCCGCATGGTCCAGCAGTTTGCCCTGCCCATCGAGATTCTGGCCGGAGAAACGCAGCGCGCAGAGGACGGCCTGGCCCTGTCGTCGCGCAACAGCTACCTGACTGCCGCCGAGCGGCAGGAAGCGGTGCATCTTTCGCAAGCCTTGCGCGCGCTGGGCGAGACCGCGCGCGCGGCGGCCGGCGTGCCCGACCTGTCCGCGCTGGAAGCCCAGGCGATGCAGGCGCTGGCGCGGCGCGGCTGGAAGCCCGACTACCTGACGGTACGCCGGCGCGCCGACCTGATGCCGCCGCACGGCCCGCTGGCCGACCAGCCGCTCGTCGTGCTGGGCGCGGCCAAGCTGGGCAACACCCGGCTGATCGACAACCTGGAGATTTAAAGCAAAAACGCCGGTTTCCCTGCAACAAGGCAATGGGTCAACTCTTTTTCCAACGGCCTCCTGCCAAGGCTGGACGTGCGCAAGGGGCTATCTTTCACATTTTTTGGATCCGTTACCGTCGTCGGCAGGCCTGCGCTGGTCATCCACGCCTGAGCACGGCTGACTGAGCCTGATGTATAAATCGGCCAAAGGCATTCCTGCCGCTTACCAAGGAGTTTCACCATGGCCATTGCACATGCCGCCCCCGGACAACTCGTCGACGTTCAGCCCCTGGGCGACAAGCTGTCCGAATCACGCAATGTCGCCCTGTTCAAGACCGACGAGCTGGAAGTCATTCGCCTGGTCATGCCGGCGGGCAAGACCATGCCGTCGCACTGGGTCAAGGGCGAAGTCACGATTCACTGCCTGGAGGGTGAAATCAGCCTGACGGCGGGCGGTCAAACCCGGCAGATGAAGGCCAGCCAGCTGGTCTGGCTGGAAGGTGGTGTTGACCATGCGCTGACGGCGGTGCAGGATTCATCGCTGCTGCTGACCATCGTGCTTCGAAAACAATGATGGAATACGCCTTTTCCGCAACAGGGGCGGCCACAAGCACCTATTGATTCAATAGCAGATCAAGTTCAGTCCTCGGCTCGCGCTCCATCAGCAGCGCAACCGCTTCGGATGGCTTGAGCCGGCCGTCGAGCAAGGCCACCACGCTCTGCGCAATCGGCATGTCCACACCCAGGCTGGCGGCGCGATGCACCACGGTGCGCGCGCAGTAAACGCCTTCAGCCACATGGCCCAGCGATGCCAGCACCTCGTCCAGGGATTTTCCCTGCGCCAGCAGCAGGCCGACCTTGCGGTTGCGGCTCAGGTCGCCGGTGGCTGTCAGCACAAGGTCGCCCAGCCCCGACAGGCCGGTGAAGGTCTCGGCACGCGCACCGAGCGCCACACCCAGCCGCGTCATTTCAGCCAGTCCGCGCGTGATAAGCGCAGCGCGGGCATTGAGGCCCAGTTGCAGGCCGTCGCACAGCCCGGCGGCAATCGCCATGACATTTTTGACGGCCCCACCGACCTCGACGCCGACCAGGTCGTCGCTGGCATAGACCCGCAGGCTGGGGCCGTGAAAGGCGGCCACCAGCGCGTCGCGCACTTCGGCATGTTCGCTGGCGGCCACCAGCGCCGTCGGCTGCCTGCGGGCCACTTCCACCGCAAAACTTGGGCCGCTGAGCACGCCCGCTCTGAGATCAGGCGCAACCTGTGCCCGCACCTCATGCACCATCAGACCAAAAGGCCTTGAGAGAGAGGCAGTAGGCGTTAGCGCCAACACCGGCGATTCAAATCCCTTGCTCAGCCAGGCCACTGGCGCGCGCGCATGCTTGAGCTGCATCAGCATGCTTCGCGCGGCCGCCACCGGCGCGGCCAGGATGATCAGGTCCTGCCCGCTGACCGCCCGCGCCAGCGACATCCCGTCGCCGCCCTGCAAGCGCAGGCTGGACGGCAGGGCGATGCCGGGCAGGTAACGGGTATTGGCCCGCTCGGTCTGCAAGGCCTGGAGCTGAGCCGGATGGCGCGCCCACAGGGTGACTTCATGCCGGGCTACGCCGGCATCGGCAGCGCCTGCGGCATTGACGGCCAGCGCAGTGCCCCAGGCGCCTGCGCCCAGGACCACGATTTTCATGCTGGCCAGGGCGACTTGCCCGTGTCCACGCGCTGCGTCATCAGACGATGATTTGTGGCGCTTCAGCCGAAGCCATCACGGCTTCGGCTTGCTGCTGCTCGTACATCGCCTGAAAATTGATTTCAGCCATGTGCACTGGCGGAAAGCCACCGCGCTGGATGATGTCCGCCACATTGCCGCGCAGGTAGGGGTAAACGATTTGCGGGCAAGCAATGCCCAGCAGCGCACCCATCTGTTCGCTCGGCACATTGCGGATTTCAAAAATGCCGGCCTGCTTGGCTTCGACCATGAACACGGTCTTGTCCTCAATCTTGGTATGCACGGTGGCCGTCACAGTGATTTCAAACAGACCGTCAGCCACCGGCTTGGCATCGACACCGAGCTGGATCTCGACAGCGGGCTGCTCCTGGTTCAACAGGATTTCTGGCGAATTGGGCTGCTCCAGCGACATGTCCTTCAGGTAAACGCGCTGGATCTGGAATACGGGGTCAAGATTTTCTTCTGCCATGGGAGTCTTTCGTGAAGGTGTTTAAAAAATTGCTTGGGTGCGCAAGCCGCTGGGCCATCCGCAAGGGGACAGCACAGGGCTACAGGCCATTCGAGGCGGATTATCTCAGGGACTTCGCCCGAAAAACGCCAGTTCGGCGCTCAGGCGGCGCCTGCCAGCAGCGGCATCAGGCCGCCCCGGTCGTCCAGGGACATCAAATCGTCGCAGCCGCCGACATGCGTGCTACCAATGAAAATTTGCGGCACGGTGCGGCGGCCCGTGATCTGCATCATCTTCTGGCGCTCGCCCGGCGCCAGGTCAACCCGGATCTCATCAAGCACAGTGACTCCGCGCTCCTTGAGCAGCTGTTTGGCCTGGATGCAGTACGGGCAGGAGCCGGTGGTGTAAATCTTGACGGTTTGCATGGTTTTCCTGTTTGGCGACGTCGCGACAGGTGCGCGGCATCCGATGGGAGTGGTCAATGCCAGCGCTGCACGTCGGCAGCGTTCAGGCACGCAAGTGAAAGGCGGCTTGTCAGGTTTTCTCGACAGGAAGGTTAGCGTCTTTCCAGGCCTTGAGCCCGCCACTCAGGGATTGGGCTTGCTCGTAACCAAGTTTTTTGGCGATGGCCACTGCCCGTCCCGAACGTGCGCCGCTCGCGCAGACAAGTATCAAGGGCAATGCCTTATTCCTGACCACGCCTGGCAGCTTGGCTTCAAGGTCAGCCAGCGGTATGTTTTTGGCGCCGGTCACATGGCCAGCGCCAAATTCGGCAGGTTCGCAAATATCCACCACCACAGCCTTTTCCCGGTTGAT
Source organism: Polaromonas sp. CG_9.11 (assembly GCF_015752225.1). NCBI lineage: Bacteria > Pseudomonadati > Pseudomonadota > Betaproteobacteria > Burkholderiales > Comamonadaceae > Polaromonas > Polaromonas sp. CG_9.11. The sequence continues at coordinate 12,599 of NZ_JADOVE010000018.1, read as the reverse complement.
GAGTTGCACCGCCCCGCTGGCGTTCAGTGCGCCGGCGTTCATGCTGCCGGCAATCAACGGCCAGACCAGCATGCCGCCCGAGGCAATGGCTATCGAAATCAGCATCCAGTTGTCAGTCAAAAATTTCACGTAAACCCTTTGTATATTTTTCACTCAAAGGGTGATTTTAGAATGGGTAAAAGTTCGCCCAAAGGCCGGCTTTTAAATTCCACCTTTCTGCCTTTCATTTCTTCCGAAACTTCACCACCATGTACAAACTTGTGCTCATCCGCCACGGCGAATCAACCTGGAACCTGGACAACCGGTTTACCGGCTGGACCGATGTCGACCTCACCGAGACCGGGATCGCGCAGGCCAAGAATGCCGGCCAGTTGCTCAAGGCCGAAGGATACGAATTCGACGTGGCCCATACCAGCGTCCTCAAGCGCGCCACCCGCACCCTGTGGCATGTGCTCGACGAAATGGACCAGACCTGGTTGCCTGTGGTGCACAGTTGGCGTCTGAACGAGCGCCATTACGGCGACCTGCAAGGCCTGAACAAGGCTGAAACCGCCAAGAAGTTTGGCGACGAGCAGGTGCTGGTCTGGCGCCGCAGCTACGACACGCCGCCGCCGCCGTTGGCGGCAAACGATGCCCGAAGCGAGCACGGCGACCGGCGTTACGCCAAGCTCCTGCCCGGTCAGGTGCCGCTGACCGAATGCCTCAAGGACACGGTCGAGCGCGTGCTGCCCTTCTGGAACGAAGCCATGGCGCCTGCCATCAAGGCCGGCAAGCGCCTGGTGGTGGCTGCGCACGGCAACTCGATTCGCGCGCTGGTGAAATACCTCGACAATATTTCCGATAGCGACATCGTGGGCCTGAACATTCCCAACGGCATTCCGCTGGTTTATGAGTTGGACGAGAACCTCAAGCCGATTCGCAGCTATTACCTGGGCGACAGCGAAGCCGCCGCCAAAGCCGCCGCCGCCGTTGCGGCACAAGGCAAGGCCGTTTCGGCATAGGACGCCGACTGACAGACGTGATGACAGACTGCCGGCTAGCGAGGAAGCAAAGCTGTCAATGCCCTTGCCAGGCCCATGGCGCCTGATGTCTGCAATGATGCAGACAGCCCCTTGCAAAAGGCGCATTTTTCCCTACATTTAGTTGTCATTGCCCTGCCGTTCACGGAACTGCAGGGCAGCGCATGCATCCAAGGTGTATATTGCTTCTCACAAAAAAGGAGCGCAGGCTCCTTCAACAGGCTTAGGAAAATCACATGGGTCAGAAGCTAAAAATTGCCGGATGGATTTCAATCGGCGTGGTGGCAGGCGCCCTCACCACGGTGCAACTGCAGGCAGTCGCGCGCGCGGGCATGGCGCCACTACCCCTTGAAGAATTGCAGCAACTGGCAGCTGTCTTCGGCATGGTTAAGACAGATTATGTCGAGCCAGTGGATGAAAAAAAACTGATCACCGATGCCATCTCGGGCATGGTTGCCAGCCTTGATCCGCATTCGGTGTATTTCGACAAAAAGTCTTACAAGGAATTTCGCGAAGGTACTTCGGGCCGCTTCGTGGGAGTGGGCATCGAAATCGCCCAGGAAGACGGGCTGGTCAAGGTGGTGTCGCCGATTGAAGGCTCTCCTGCCGACCGCGCCGGTCTCAAGCCGAACGACCTCATCACCCGCATCGACGACACGGCGGTAAAAGGTCTGAGCCTGAACGATGCCGTCAAGAAAATGCGAGGCGAGCCGCAGACCAAGGTGCTGTTGACGATCTTTCGCAAAGATGAAAGCCGCACCTTTCCGGTCAGCATTACGCGTGAGGAAATTCGTACCCAGTCAGTGCGAAGCAAAGTGATTGAGCCGGGCTATGCCTGGATTCGACTGAGCCAGTTCCAGGAACGGACAGTGGAAGATTTTGTTACCAAAATTGAACAGATTTACAAACAGGAACCCAAGCTCAAGGGCTTGGTGCTGGACCTGCGCAATGATCCAGGCGGTCTTCTGGATGCTGCCGTGGCCGTGTCGGCGGCCTTTTTGCCTGAAAACGTGACCGTTGTTTCCACCAACGGCCAGCTGGCAGAAAGCAAGTCAGTTTACAAGGCCTCCCCGGAGTTCTACCAGCGGCGCAGCGGGGTTGATCCGCTCAAGCGGCTTCCTGCGGCCCTCAAGACCGTGCCGCTCGTGGTGCTGGTGAATGAGGGTTCTGCCTCGGCCAGCGAAATTGTGGCTGGAGCCCTTCAGGATTACAAGCGCGCCACCGTCATGGGCAACCAGACCTTCGGCAAGGGCTCGGTGCAGACGGTAAGGCCACTGGGCCCTGATACCGGCATCAAGCTGACAACTGCGCGCTATTACACGCCAAGCGGTAAATCAATCCAGGCGCGCGGCATTGTGCCGGATGTTCTGATCGACGAAACAGCAGAAGGCAGTCCTTTTGCTGCGCTGCGCACACGTGAGGCTGACCTTGAAAAGCACCTCAACAGTGGTCAGGGTGCTGAAGTCAAGGATCCAGGCCGCGAAAAAGCCCGCGAGGAAGCACTCAAGCGTCTTGAGGAAGAAGCCAAGAAAACGCCTGAGCAGCGTCGTCCACCCGAGCTGGGCAGCGACAAGGACTTTCAGTTGGCCCAAGCCATCAACCAGCTCAAGGGGCGTCCGGTGTTGGTCAGCAAGACCGCAGTGGTCGAACCAAAAAATGAGAAAAAAGAAAATTAGACTACTGGCTCATCCGGTAGAAGCAAAGCCCGTTCGTTTCCGGACGGGCTTTGCTTTATAGGTTCTTCAGACAGGCCATTGCCTGCGATTCCTCGCTCGCGAATGCCATGCGATACGGTGCCATTCAGCTGCCTTTTTTGAAATTTCCTGCATCATGAACGACGAACAGCTGCTTCGCTACTCACGGCATATTCTGCTTGACGAGATAGGCATTGAGGGGCAACAAAAACTCCTTGCCTCCCACGTACTGGTGATTGGCGCGGGCGGACTGGGTTCGCCTGTGGCGCTTTATCTCGGTAGCGCTGGCGTTGGCCGCATTACTGTGGTTGACGATGACCGCGTAGATGTCACCAACCTCCAGCGTCAGATTGCCCACACAGTGTCACGAATCGGCGAACTCAAGGCGGTGTCGGTGGTGCAAGCCGTCGCGGCCCTGAATCCCGATGTCGAAGTCGTCGCGGTGGTGCAAAGAGCGGATGACGTCCTCCTCAATCACCTGGTGCCGCAAGCAGACCTGGTGCTTGACTGCACCGACAACTTTGCGACTCGGCACGCAATCAACCGGGCTTGTGTTGGGCACCGTAAGCCGCTCGTTTCAGGCGCGGCCATTCGGTTCGATGGCCAGATTACAGTGTATAACCCCCAAATTTCAGAATCCCCTTGTTACGAATGCATTTTTCCCGAATCAGACCTGCCAGAAGAAATTAGCTGCGCCACCATGGGCGTTTTTGCCCCGCTGGTAGGTATTGTGGGCGCCATGCAGGCAGCCGAGGCGTTGAAGTTGTTATGTGGTATCGGCCGGGTCTTGACAGGCAGGCTCTTGCTGCTTGATGGCAGGAGCATGGAATGGCATCAGATGATGCTGGTGCGCAGCGAGGGGTGTGCAGTTTGTGGCACTGCTAGGGTCACCAGTTAACAACTTGGTCGATAAGCCGCAGCGGCTGCCTTTCTTTGTCCTATTTGCCGTTTGCGACTGTGGCTTTTGCAGCATTGGACAGTACTGCGGCACAGTCGGCATCCTCACCCGGCCCGGTTTCAATCGTTGCTGCCAGCGCCAGCAAAGGGTTGATGGCAGCCAGGACCAGCGCAATGCCAACCCGTCCTGCAAGGGCCGAAGCTTCCGGTCCTGCTGTCGTTTTGGCAAATGTCCCACCAATCCGAAGCGGCGAACGCAGGCTCAGAATGCTCATGTCCTTGGGTTGTGGCTTGAACAAGATATCAAGTGTTTCGTTGGCCAGGCTGATCTGCCCCTGCCCTGTGATGAGGGTATCACTGGTGTCGAGCACAATGGCACGGCTGGTCATCAAGCCCTGTTTCACGTCAAAAGCCGCTGCCGCACATCGCAACTGAACCGTTTTGTCGCCACGCACCAAAAACTTGATCACCTCACCGCCATCCAGGCCCATGAACTCCAGCAGGATATTGCTGATCTCTCCTTTGCCCATGAGAATTGCCACGTCACCCGAGGCTGAGCCCAGCATTTGCGCCACCGAATTGCCGCGGCCCCTCAAGTTGAACTGCCCGCTGAACTTGCCATAAGCGGTCTTGGTGCTTTCCACGGCAGGAAAGAGCTGGTTAAGTTGCAGGGCACGCACATCCAGCCGGGTAGTGATGGCCGCTGGCACAACGGTCGAATCAATGCGGATGGTTCCAGCCACTGATCCCCCAGCAACGCCCAGTGTGATGGGCTCCAGTTGTAGAACGCCAGCCTGCAGCTTGACATGAACGGAGCCTTTGTCGAGCGGCAACTCCTTGACATGCAGGATATCGGCTGCAGCGTAGGTCACATCGGCATTCATAGCATTGAGCCTGGGCACAGCCAGTGGCGTACGCGGCAACACCTTCCCAGGGGCTGCTCCTGTTGACACAGATTGGTTGTTCGCAGCGGAAAGCGCTGCTTTGCTGCCTTTTGAAATGATGGCTGAATTTGGCTTCGACGTTGAACCACGAGAAGGCGCAATTCCAATAACTGGTGCCAGATCTGCGAAATCCATGACTTTTGATTGCACCTTGCCTGTCAGCAGCGGAACCGATGAAGACTGGTCAAAACTCAAAGCGCCACTGAGGTCAGATTTGCCCAGCAGTCCCTGAATCTGACTAACAGCCCAGATTTTTTCTCTCTTGTCCAACTTTCCACGAAGCTTGTAAGGCGGCGTCGCAGGCAGCACGACGCCAAGCAAACCGTACAGGTCGTCAAGATTTTCGCCCTGCAGGTCAAAAGTTGCATCGATGCCGTCGAGGTTGACAAGATCGGCAAGTGAGCCTTTGACGGCGAGACGGGTTCTTCCGGCAACGGCATTGACTTCTAAGGGAAAGGAAACTTTTGAGTCCCTGCTGAGTTGCAAAACGCCACCGGTGCGTCCATTGGCCGTGAATGCGCCATCATTCCATCGCCCGGTGACCTTGAAACTTAAAGGCAAAGCGTTGCCAGAGTCTGATGCCAATGCAAACTGCGCATCAAGGTCAGCGCCCTGAGCCTTGGCTAGATAGTTGACACTTCCTCGATCCACGATGAAAGAGCCGATTTGGGGTGCCGTTCCCTTCTTTGACGTATCCCGCGAAAAGGCCCATGTTTTTCGCCCATCGGGTTCCGCCTCCAAGGCTATCCGGGGCTCGTTCAACCTGATGTTCGGCAGCACGACTTTTCCAACCACCAGCGGCAGCAGACTTACATCAAATTGCGCAGCATTGGCCTTGAGCAGATAGGGATTGCGGGCCCATTCAGGATTTTCAATTTCGATGCCTTCTAAGCTCACTGTGGTGATAAGACCCAAGCGGACTGAAAGATGGCGGGTAATTTCGAAACGCCTACCAAGTTGATCTGAAACATAGCGGTTGATGGGTCCACGGAATGAATCCCAAGGAAAAAAGAAAATAACCAACACCAGCATGGTCAAGACGATGCCTAAGCCGGCCAGCCAATAGCGCAGGGTTGAAGATTTGTTGAGTGAAGTTTTCATGCGTTGGTGAAGGAAACAGCCACATAACAGGTCCGGGTGGCAATGGCTGACAATGCACAAAATCGTGAAAAAAACTGGCGCAATGAAACTTGGATGTAAGGCCTGACTATCATCCTGATGCAGAGTTTTGGGCAGTCGGCTAATGCGATGAAATACTGTCGGCAGGTGCCTACATGATCTAGACACGCAATCGTCGAAAAATCCCTACAAATATGAACAGATGCCGCTGGCACAATCGTGCATCAAATTGAAGATACATTAAGAAACAATACAGACTGGCATTTCCGGCTCTTGCTAGCCGCACTTGCGGGCTTTTGTAGCTCACATCGAAGTCCTGCCTACGTTAACTGGATATGAGCCGTGAGATTGAAAACATACATCGTTGAAGACAACCCCACCATTCGTGAGAATCTGATTGGCACACTGGAGGAACTTGCCTGTGTGACTGCGGTGGGAACGGCTGAAACCGAAAACGATGGCAAGGCTTGGCTTAACGCAAACCGGAAAGATTGGGATCTGGCGATCGTCGATCTTTTTTTAAAACAAGGAAGTGGTTTGGGCGTGCTCGCAGCTTGCCAAGACCGCCCATCTACACAAAAAGTGGTTGTTCTTAGCAATTACGCCACTGCCGATATTCGCCAAAGGTGCGCGCAACTCGGAGTTGATGCTGTATTTGACAAATCCAATGAAATCGATGCACTTGTGGACTATTGCCTGCAACAAGGCAATAGTTTTGATGTAAAAAACTAAGTTGCCTAAAATGGTTTCATGAAGTTTCAAGTTTTTTATGCCTGAATCTCCAACAGCACTGACTTCACAGACAACCGGGTTCCTCGGTGGCAGACCTGTGTTGGATCAACAATGATTCAAGGTCTTCAGTAATCACCATTCAGTCGATCAGTTTGTTTTTCAAGGCGTAGTAGGTCAAGTCACTGTTAGAAGCCAGACTCATTTTTTCCATCACGCGGGTACGGTAAGTGCTGACCGTTTTAACGCTAAGCGAAAGGGCCTTGGCAATATCGCCAGCCGTTTCTCCTTTGGCAAGTTTGAGGAAAACCTGAAATTCTCTTTCCGACAGTTGCTCGTGCGCTGCAACGTCTTTTGGCCGGTTCAGTTGTTGCGCAAGCAACTCAGCCACGGCTGCCGTGATATAGCGCTTGCCCAAGGAAATCACGCGAATGGCATCCACAATCTCGGAAGGATCGCATTCTTTGTTGAGGTAGCCGCTAGCACCCTGACGAATCAGGTTGACAGCGTAATGCTCTTCCGGATAGCCGCTCAAAATTAGGATGCCCACATCGGGTGCCTTCGCACGAATCATGGCCAGCGCATCAATTCCGCTCTGACCCGGCATGGACAGATCCATGACGAGTATGTCCAATTCAACGTTGCGAACCAAATCAATCGCCTCACGCCCACTTGCCGCCTCGCCGACGACGCGCAAGTCCACTTGATCCGAAAAAAACTGCTTCAGTCCCGAACGCACAATGGCATGGTCATCCACAATTCCAATTTTTATCATGTCACTATCTTTCTATAAAACCTGTGCTACCCGGCTATGCTGCAAAAAAAAGCGCCAAGTCAAAAACAGCTATCTTGATTATCACTGCTCATTATTGACGAGTTATCCACACCAGTACCGAACGGGAGTTAGTCTTGAAAAAATTTGCTGCGTTGAAAACCGCCATCAGCTTGCCCCTGGCCGTTCTAGCGGCCGCCTTCATGATTTTCATCAACGAAACAAGTTTCCAGCAATCAACCAAGGCCGTCAGCAATATGGAGAAGGCTCAGCAGACGCGTAGCGCCATTACCGGTCTGGTGAGTCAGGTTCTGAACGCAGAAACCGGACAGCGCGGGTACCTGTTAACTGGCGATACACGCTATCTGGAGCCGTACAGAGTTGCCGTAGTAGATATTACTGAGAACCTCAACGTTTTGCAGCAGATTTTTGTTTCGCAGCCTCCGCTGATTGGAGATTTCGACACTTTGTCGCGTCACGTGTCACGCAAGATGGCCGAAATGGACCTAAGCGTACGCATGCGCAAGCAGGGAAATGACGATGGCTGGAAGTTTGTGCTGACTACCGACGTGGGCAAGGAAGAAATGGAAGCCATCCGGAATCAATCAGACAAATTGTCCGCTAGCAGCATTCAGCAGATTGAACAGGGTCAGGCACAAGTCAGGAAAGCGCTACAGCTTTCACGCATAGGCATAGCCACGACTGCGCTTGTCGGATTACTAGCTTTTTACATGTATCTCATGCAAAACAAGGCCCTGCTGGTTTCAGGCCAACGCGAACAGGAGACGCTTGAACGTGAGCGGGACCTGCTCGAAAAACAGGTCAGGGAACGAACAGCAAGTCTGGCTGAACTGGCTACCCACCTGCAAAACGTGCGTGAAGATGAACGCGGCCACCTGGCGCGAGAACTCCACGATGAACTCGGCGCGCTGCTTACGGCAGCCAAACTCGATGTGGCACGCCTTAAATCCCGGCTTGCTGGCAACCTGCCGGAAGCCTCGGAGCGACTGGAGCATCTAACCAGCACACTTAATACTGGAATTGCATTGAAAAGACGCATTGTTGAAGATCTTCGACCTTCTTCGCTATCCCATTTGGGTCTGGTGGCCTCACTTGAAATTTTGGCGCGTGAATTTGAGGAAAGGTCTGGACTTTCTATTACCACTGATTTGGAAATTGTTGAGCTTGGTGGTGCAGCGCAATTGACCGTTTACCGGTTGGTCCAGGAATCCTTGACCAACATTGCCAAATATGCCGATGCCACCCGGGTCGAGATCAGTGTGCACAACTTTGACAACTTCATCATGGTGGATGTGAAGGACAACGGCAAAGGCTTCAAACTGGAAAGCATCGGCCCAGGAAGTCACGGTCTCGCCGGCATGCGTCACCGGGTGGAAGCTGCCGGCGGAAAACTGACCGTAGCCAGTGCTGCAAACAGAGGCACTCAGGTCGGTGCGATTCTGCCCAAATCCCATTAGGGAAGCATGAGAAAGTTACCTTAAGGGTTCGCCGCAATTGCTGAAGTTAGGTGTAGATGCTACGAGAGGCGTTGACAAGGAGCTTGAGCCAGAATGTGGTGTGGTGTGGTGTGGTGTGGTGTGGTGTGGTGTGGTGTGGTGTGGTGGTCTGAATTAAAGGCATGTCACCGTTAAATGTGGGAATTTCCCCAGGGCCATGGCCAGGACGCCCTCTGGATAGCTGGCGTGGTGGCTGTCCAGGCAGCGGAACCAGCCCAGGTAGTTGTCCAGGTAGTGGGTGGACACGCCGTGAAAGCCATGAAGCCATGAACTGGGCAGTACGTTACAAAATGTCATCCTTTTCCTACAGGCTATTAACCCAGACTCTGACAGGGGTTTAAGTCTCAAGCCGATGGGAAAAATCCGACATTAAGGCGAAGCTACTGCAAGACTTTTAAAAAGCGCTTTTCACGCGCCAAGCCAATACCAGGGAAAAAAAATGCTGCACTATTCCGTTGTCTTCTTGGTGATCGCACTGATCGCTGCAGTTTTTGGATTCGGCGGGATTGCCGCTAGTGCCGTGGAAATTGCCAAAATTCTCTTCTTTCTGTTCGCTATCATGGCAATCGTAAGTTTTGTTCTAAGCTTGATCAGAAAAAACTAGCCCACACGAACAGCGGCTCCAAAGCCTCGTCTTGCTAGCGCCTCTTTCATAATGTATTTACAAAGGAAAAGACATGAACACAAACAACCCTTCCAACATGACTCGCGATTCGGTTTCTGCAATGCAAAAAACGTCGGATGACATGATGAATTCAGCAGGTAAGGCTATTGAGGCCACGCGCGAACATGCCAATCAAGCGCTCGACCGAGCTGAAAGCAAGGTTCGCGAATTGCGCGGCAGCGTTGATCCAATGGTTGAAGTGCTAGCCGCCAAGGCACAAAAAATGGCCCGCCAGAGTTTGGACATGGCGTCCGAAGCCAAAGAGCGTGCTGAAAAATCACTTAAACATGCCGCAGATGCCACAACCCGTTATGTTTCGGAGCAACCCATGCGATCGGTGTTAATCGCCGCAGCAGTTGGTGCCGCAGTAGCACTGCTGGTTTCAACTTCGCGTCAACGCAATCACAACCGCTATTAAAGTTTCTTCTTGTCCAAGCCAACCTACCACTGACGCCCCCCTAACTTCACATATGCTGCATCCTCTTTTTTCAACGATTGTGCAAAGGCCCGATCTGGTCATGGACCATCTGTCTGCGTACGGATCGCTGTTTCACAGGGAAGCATCAAACGCAGGTTCTGATCTGGTAGTAAGAGCTGTGGCAGGGATAGTGGCAATTTTGGCGCTCGCTGTTTTTCTTGCGCTTTCAGGAATAGCATTGATGCTTGGTTTTTTGCTAAATCAGTTTCATTGGGTTCTAGTTGTGGTTCCTGGTCTGGCCCTAATACTTGCCGTTATTGCTTCAGTGGTTGCCACAAAGCCTTTAAAAAGCGAGCGGTTTCCAGAGTTGAAAGCTCAGATCGACAGCGATGCACAAGCATTACGTACTGTTTCCTGATTTACGTCATCAAAAGAATCCGGCATGGTCTCTCTCCCTATCGAACTTACACCTCAAGAGCGCCTAGCCATCAGTCGCAAGGCTATCGTTAGGCATATGAACAGGCACCATCGGGATGTCGAGGAGCGGCTTGACAGCAATGTTGATCAAGTTAATCGAAACGGTACGCAGGTTGCGTCCTCAGATCACAATTTGCTGGAAAAAATAAAGTACGCGGTGCGCATGTGGTGGCATCGTCATCCAGCCAGCGCTGCAGTAGAACTGGCCAGCCCTTTCTTGAGGGATTATGCGAGTCTCCATCCCTTCAAATTGCTTGGGATTTCTGCTGCAACTGGGGCCGCACTGGTGATCGTTAGACCATGGCGCATGATGTCTGCTAGCGCATTGCTGGTGGCAACGGTGAAATCCTCGGGATTGTCAAACACGCTGTTCACTATGCTTTCGTCTCTTACCCGCCCTTCCGGCAATACTGATAAAACTCTATGACCACAACGACAAACTCCTCCAGCGAACTGAGCATTGACGAATCGGCACTCCAGGCTGTTAGATCCAGCCTTGATCAAGGCGCAATCACTCCTGCTTACGGACCGCATCGCGAGGCCATTGTCAAGCTTTTAAACGATGCTTTGGCAACCGAATTGGTATGTGTTCTGCGCTACAAGCGGCATCATTTCATGGCTAGCGGTCTAGCGTCACCTCGCATCGCAGAAGAGTTCATGGTTCATGCGAAAGAAGAATCGGCGCATGCTGACCGCATCGCACAGCGTATTGTTCAGTTGGGTGGTGAACCTGACTTTTCACCTGCCACCCTTCTGCAGCGCAGCCATGCAGACTATGATGAATCCAATGATTTAAAAACCATGGTCAGGGTCAATCTGATCGCAGAGCGGATTGCTGTGGAAACCTACCGCCAGATGATCTCATTGCTGGCCGACAAGGATCCTACAACACGCAGAATGCTCGAAGATATTCTGGCAGATGAAGAAGAGCATGCTGACGAACTCAAAGACTGGCTTGATCTTTAAATTTCCCGGTGCCGGTCGATAAGCGTGGTGCCGTTGTTCGACAGGCCTTTTAACTCTGCACTGACTTAAATAAATCAACTCGAAGAGGAATCCCTATGAAATACGCACGCGCAATCGCCTTCGCAGCTTTGGCTGGCATTACTATTATTGGAAGCGGCTGCTCTGTGGGACGTGGTCAGCAGACTGCAGGCTCCTATGTTGATGACGCAGCCGTCACCACGTCGGTCAAGGCAAAGTTTGCTGAAGACAAGACCGTCTCAGCAACATCCATCAGTGTTGAAACGCTCAATGGGACCGTACAACTGTCGGGTTTTGCAAAATCCACTGCTGAAAAAATGCAGGCTGAAAACATTGCCCGTGGCGTTAACAACGTCAGGAGCGTTCGCAACGATATCGTCGTTCGTCCTTAATCGATCTTAATCTGACTGCGCTGCTCTTAAAGCAGCGCTAAAAAGCAGGTATTGGAAAATTTCCGTACCTGCTTTTTTTATCTTTAATGCATAGGACTTACGCGTTGATGAGCGGGGCGAATTACGTTGGCTGGAGGGTTGGCTTGTGGTCAAACTCACTGGCTGATGAGAAGTCCGACCCGCCCGCCGACAGCCAAATGCACCTTGCCGATGTACATAGGATTTTTGATGAGTGAACCCAAATCAAGTACCTGCACCCGGCTGTCTCAAGTCATGGGTATCTCCCATGTGCGTATTCCGGCGATCGTGACCGACGATTCCGGTCGATCGTGACCGGTCGCGCAGCGTGAAGTGTTGCGCGCTTAAATTGTAGGGGCAGCGGTCACGATGGGTCCGGATTGATCGGCTTTTTGCTGGGCTTTTGGCTTTTGCCGTAGAGACTCGCCCGTCAGGGTGAAACGGTGGTTTCGCTGCATTACGCGGTCCAGAATGGCATCGGCAATCGTGGCATCTCCCACCCAGGCATGCCAGTGCTCAATGGGCAACTGACTGGTGATGATGGTCGCTTTGTTGGCAGCCCGGTCATCAATGATCTCCAGCAGATCGGCCCGGGTCTGGCTGTCCAGGTCGGTCATGCCCCAGTCGTCGAGCAGCAGCACATCGGTTTTGGCCAGTTGCACCAACCACTTGCCAAACGTGCCGTTGCCGTGGCGGATGCGCAGCTCTTCTGCAAGCCGGGGGACACGCTGGTACAGGGCCGAGTGGCCACGCCGGCAGGCGTACTGCGCCAGGGCGCAGGCCAGCCAGGACTTGCCCGCGCCCGTGGGGCCGGTGATCAGCACGCTGTGGCCGCTGTCAATCCAGCCGCCCAGCGCCAGGCTGTCCCCCGGTGTCAGAATTGTTGTCGCATCTAATTCTTTGATGGCTAACTGCCCGGCAACTTCATTTCATGACCAGAACACCGCATTCACAT